>NZ_CP159822.1:0-117500 GCF_047727625.1 Candidatus Pelagibacter sp. Uisw_099_02
AAAATGATTCACCTATAGATTTTATTTATTTTTCATTTTAGAAATTTTTTTATTGTATAATTTTAATTTTACTTCTAACTGACTCTATTCCTACAAATTTATGTCTAGCAATAATACAACACAAAATTTAAAAGATACTTTATCAGAAGCCTTAGATTGGACTGTCATTCAAAAAGACATGAAGGTTAAGCTAGGTAGTGATATATATGAAAGCTGGCTTAGAAAAATAGATTTTGTTGAGGAGATGAGCAATTATATCTTACTCTCTGTCTCAACTAGATTTATAAGAGACTGGATTACTTCAAGATATTTAGATCAAATTTTACAAGTTGTAAAAGTATATAAAAAAGATTTAACAAGAATTGAATTTAAAATTGTTGAAAAAAATACTAATATGGATGTTCAAAACAATGTTCAATCAAGTATAGATAATGAAAATGTATCGTTCATTAAAGATACATACTTACAATACAATAGAATTGATCCTAATAAAAGATTTGATAATTTCATAACTGGAACTAGTAATAAATTAGCATACGAAGCATCATTAAAAGTTTCAGAAAATATTTCTCACTACAATCCACTTTATATTTATGGTGGAGTTGGAATGGGTAAAACTCATTTATTGAATTCAATTGGCCTTTCATTGAAAGATAAGCATAAAGTGATGTTTATTTCTGCAGAGAGATTTATGTATCAATTTGTTAAATCTATCAAATCCAATGATATGGTAAAATTTAAAGAATATTTTAGAAATACTGATATTTTATTAATTGATGATATTCAGTTTATGAATGGTAAGGAAGCAATGCAGGAAGAGTTCTTTCATACATTTAATGCATTGCTTGATAAAGGTTCTCAAGTAATAATTTCTGCAGACAGAGCTCCAAACAAACTATCTAGAATCCAAGATAGAATTAAATCAAGATTCGCGGGTGGTTTAGTTGTCGATATTCAAAAACCAGATTATGAGCTTAGAAGTAAAATCGTTAAACAAAAAACAGAAGAGCTTAATGTTTTTTATTCTAATCAAGTAAATATCTCTGAAGAAATACAAAAATTTATTAGTACTGAAATTACAACAAGTATAAGAGAGTTGGTTGGTGCGATTAATAGAGTAGTCTCTTTTTCAAGAATATATAACAAGGTACCCAATTTATCTGAGGTTAAAGTTGTTCTAAAAGATTTGCTAAATATAGGTGAAAATAAAGTAACAATTGATTTAATCCAATCTACTGTTTGTAAATTTTTTAAAATAAGTAAAAATGAAATGTTATCTTCAAGAAGATCGAGATATCTAGTTAGACCAAGACAGACCGCTATTTATTTAACTAAAATATTGACTTCTAAATCTTTACCAGAAATAGGTAGAGAATTTTCTAATCGAGATCATACCACAATCATACATTCAGTTAAAACAATTGAAAGATTGAAGGAAAAAGACACAGAAATGAACAACAATATTAATAACTTAAAAAATCAAATATTATATACTAAAGAGAATGAAATTTAACGTTAACCAACAAGACTTACAACAAGCTCTGAACTATTGTCAGGGTGTAATAGAAAAAAGAAGTACACTTCCAATTTTATCAAATGTTTTATTAAATGCTAGTAGTTCAAGTTTAACAATTACAGCAACAGATTTAGATCTAATATTCATCCATCAAATTAATAATGTAGAGGTTCTTGAAGAGGGAAATACGACTACAACTTCATCAATCATGTATGATATCATAAGAAAATTTTCATCAGGAAAAAAAATTAATTTGTCTTTAACAGAAGTTAGTAAGCTTCAAGTTGAGTCTGAAAAATCAGTCTTTAATTTAAATTGCATTAGTGCATCTGAATTTCCATTAACAGATGAAAACTTCAATCAAAATGAGTTTTCAATAAAATCTAAACAGTTATTAAAATTGTTAAATAAATGTAAATTCTCTGTTTCAAACGATGAAACAAGACATTACTTAAGTGGAATTTTTTTTCATCAGACTGAAATTGAAGATAAAATTTTCTTAACAGCAGCTGCAACTGATAGTCATAGAATGTCCATATCTAAAATAAGATTGGATCAAAAGATAGACTTCGAACCAATTATATTACCCAAAAAAACAATATTTCAATTATGCTCTTTACTAGAGAACTACGATGGTGATGTAAAAATTTCAAATGTTAAATCTAAAATTAAATTTGAATTGAATAATAGTATTTTAATTTCAAAGTTAATTGATGGAAAGTTTCCTAATTATATACAGGTAATACCCAAAAGTAATCAAAAAAAATTGGAAATAGAGCTTAAACTATTTTTAGACTCTGTTGATAGGGTTGCTTCAGTTTCATTAGACAAAAAAGATGGTGTAAAATTTAGCTTATCAAAAGATATTTTAAATTTATCTGTTAATAATACTAATAGTGGTGATGGAAAAGAAAGTTTAAATGTTAAATTTGAGCATGATTTAGAAATTAGTTTTAATTCTAGATATTTGATTGATGTTGCATCCCAACTAGATGGAGATAAAATTGAAATTTTTTTTAATGACACAGGATCTCCAGCTTTAATTAAAGACCCAGGTGACTTTGATAGTATATTTGTTGTAATGCCTATGAAGGGTTAGTTCAGAACATCCAGTTCAGTATAAATAGCATTCTCCAATTGTTTTAAAAAAATTTCTTTATCTAACCCAGGTTCAATAGGTTTTAAAATTGAGATAGTTAAAATTGTATTCATTTTTTTTGAACCTTTTTTTGGCCATGTATTTCCAGAATTAATAGCCACTGGCTGACATAAAATTTTTAGTTGTTCATAAATTCTACCAGAACCTTTTTTGAAAGGAATTCTCTCCTCAGGAGGCAATCTTGTTCCCTGTGGAAAAATTATTAAAGGTCTGTCTGATGAGTTAATTTGTTTTGAAATGTTGTCAAAAAAACCAAGGTTTTCTTTTAATACTCTATTTCTTTTAATTGATATTGAGCCAATTTTTCTAAGATACCAACCAAATATAGGTATCATTAATAACTCTTTTTTTAGAATAAAAACCGGAGAATTAAAAATTGTTTGTAAAAAAAAAGTTTCAAACATCGATTGATGAGAAGATGCTATAAAAAACTTTTTATTTTCAATTATATTCTCTTTACCTTTAATAATTATTTTAGTGGATAAAAAAATTTGTAGACAGAAAGAAGTCCAATAGCCCATAATTTTTCCACCAAATAAAACTATTTTTTTTGGCAAAAGGATTGCTGGAATAAATATTAAAGAAATAAAAATAATTCCAGTAAAAAAGAAAAGAGAAAATAAAAAGTTTCTTATCATTTTTACGAAGAATTAAATCAGGTCTTCTAGTTTTTGCCTTTTTTTAATAACATTAATTTTAGAGCCTTTGATTAATATTTCTGTTGGCTTTGGTCTAACATTGTAGTTTGAGCTCAATGATACACCATAAGCTCCAACATCACACATTACTATAAGGTCTTTTTCTTTTAATTTTTGAAATTTTTTTAAAGTTGTAAATTTGTCAGTACTTTCACAAATTGGCCCAACAAATTCATAGGTTTTTTTTGAAGTTTGACCTGTTTTTATTACGGGTAAAGTTCTATGGTTTGCACCATATAATGCTGGTCTCATAAGGTCATTCATTGCAGCATCTAATATAATAAAATTTTTCTTACTATTCTCTTTTATATAAATAATTTTTGAAAGAAGTGACCCTGTGTTACCAACTATTGATCTACCTGGTTCAAATATAATTTTAGAATTATGATTTTTTAAGAATTTTTTTATAGCAATATTGTATTTTTGATAATTGAGTTTTTTATTATTTTTTTCATAAGATATTCCCATGCCACCACCAAGATCAATAAATTTAAATTTATAATTACTTTTTTTGATAATCTTATCTAATACCTTAAGCATTTTTTCATATGGTCGATAATCTAAAATTTGACTTCCTATATGAACACTTAAACACTTAAGATTAATATTTTTTGATAATTTAGAATAATTTACAAGATCAAAAAATGTTTTTTCATCTACACCAAATTTATTTTCTTTCTTGCCAGTTGAGATTTGTTTTAAAGTTTTTGCATCTGTATTTGGATTCAATCTAATGCCAATATCTATGATTTTATTTTTTGATTTTGCAATTCTTTCAATTTCATTAATTTCACTTTTAGATTCAGCATTTATTAATAAAATATTTTTATCAATCGCATAGCTTATTTCACTTGATGTTTTTCCTACTCCTGAAAAAACTATTTTTTTTGGGTTTACACCAGCTTTAAGTGCCACCATCAATTCTCCCATTGAAACCACATCTGCACCTAATCCAAATTTTCTAATTTCTTTAATCAAATTAACATTAGTATTAGATTTAATTGCAAAACATATTAGTGGAGAAAATGATTTAAAGTTTTTTTTGAAGTTGATTATATTTTCTTTCAATTGCTTATATGAATAACAGTAAATTGGAGTATTAAATTTTTTAGCAATATCCTCAATTTTAACATTTTCAATGAAGAGACTTTTATTGATATATTTCATTAAATCTTAAATGTAAGGGCATTGTATTTGGCCGCTTTATATTCAGGATCTCCTTTTTTTCCACAAGAGAATAACAAAATACTGAATATAGAAATTAAAATTAGTTTTTTTATCATTTTATACTTTTTTATATTTTATTATCATTTTTTTAATATTATCAAAAGATGTTCCACCATAGGATTTTTTTGAATTTACTGAGTTTTTTATATTAAATACTCTCAATACTTCAGCTGTAAGCTTTGGTTCAATTTTCTTTAATTCTTCAATACTAAGTTCATTTAATTTTTTTCTTTTTTTTTCTGCAAAATTAACAATCATAGCCGTAGTTTGATAGGCCTTTCTAAATGGCATTGAATGATTTTTAACAAGATAATCGGCCAAATCTGTAGCTGTAATGTAACCTGAATTTGCAAGTTTTAACATTTGTTGTTTATTTGGTTTCATGTTTTTTAAAACTTCATTAAGAATTGCAATACAATTGTTAAGAATTTCATTAGATTTAAATAGTATCTCTTTATCATCCTGCAAATCCTTGAAATAAGATAAGGGTAGACCTTTAAGAATGGTTAACATTGAAAATAGATTTCCATAAGTTGAGCCAGTTTTTCCTCTTAAATATTCTAATAAATCTGGGTTTTTTTTCTGTGGCATTATTGAAGATCCCGTAACAACTTTATCTGAAAGAGTAATTAAATTAAAACCATCTGAGTTCCAAATAATTAACTCTTCTGCAATTCTTGAAATGTGCATAGAACAAACTGATACGCTGTATAAAAAATCTATAACAAAATCTCTGTCAGCAACGGTATCTATTGAGTTATTTGTAGGTCTTTTAAATCCTAATTTTTTTGAAGTAAAATTTCTGTCAATATTAAAAGAAGTTCCTGTTAAAGCTGCAACACCAAGAGGACATTCTGATAAGTTTTCTAAATTATAAGTAAATCTTTTTTTATCTCTAATAAACATTTCCACATAAGCCATTAAATAGTGTGCAAATGATACTGCTTGGGCATTTTTTAAATGTGTAAAACCTGGCATTATTGTTTCAATATTTTTTTCAGAAATTTTAAGAATTGTTTTTATAATGTTATCTAAGTTTTTATTGATCTTCTTAGTAGCTGATGTAGTCCACATTTTAAAATCAGTAATTACTTGATCATTTCTAGACCTAGCAGTATGCACATATCCTGCCTCTTCACCGATTATTTGAAATAGTCTTTTTTCAATATTCATGTGAATGTCTTCGTATTTCCTATTATATTCAAATTTATTTTTTAAAATCTCCTTTTCAATTTTATTTAGTCCATAAATTATTTTATTCTTAATTTTAAAAGTAATAATTTTCTGTCTAAACAGCATCTCAATATGCGCAATTGAACCCAAGATATCTTCCTTAAAAAGTTTTTTATCAATATCTATTGAATTGCCTACTTTTTGGAAAAATGTAGAGGCATCTTTTTTAATTCTTGACCCCCATATTGCTTTATTGTTTTTATTTTTTACCATGATAATCAATTATACATATTTAGTATGAAATTATTAATAATATTTATATATTTAATAACAACTAACTTTGGTTATGCTTTTGAAAAGCCTGATATAAAAAATTTAGTTTTAATTAAAAATCCAAAATTATACGAAAATGTAATCTTCATGGATATAAATCAAAAAAAGGTTGATTTAGATGATTTTAAAGGAAAATTAATATTATTAAATTTTTGGGCAACTTGGTGTGCGCCCTGTAAAGAAGAAATGCCATCATTAGACAGTCTTCAATCAAATAGTAACTTTAGTAATTTAAAAATTTTTCCAATAAACATTGGTCAAGAAGATGTATCTAAATCAGAATTTTTTTTTAAGGAACTGAATATCCAAAATTTAGATATTTATATAGATGCACCCATTACTCTGGCAAAAAAATTTTCCCTAAGAGGAGTTCCAACTACTATTTTATTTAATAAACAGGGTAAGGAGTTTGCAAGAATTATGGGTTCTATTGATTTTAGTAATGAAGAATTTATTAATTGGTTAAAAAATTATAATTAATTTTTAAAAAAATAAGCAAAACAGACTAAGACTACTATAGCTATAAACTGAAAAAGAACTCTTAACTGCATTAGCTTGTTTGAATATTTTTTACTAGTCTCTCCACCTTTAAACAAGGTTCCGATACCCAGAATTAATACAACAGCAACAACTATTAAAAGGACAATACCTAAAATCTTAACTAAAGTTCCAGAAATCATAATTGTATAGTAGAGTGTTTTTTATATAAAAAAACATAATAAAAACATCTATGACATTTTGTCTGACAACTACAATCATAAAACCAGAAAAAAATATATCAATTAAAAATGCTATTATTTTACTTCATGGGTATGGAGGGGATGGAAAAGATATAAGTATGATAACTCTTAATTGGAAGAGATTTTTACCTAATACTATTTTTTTATGTCCAAATGGGCTTGAAAAATGTGTAATTAATCCGACAGGGTACCAATGGTTTGATTTAACTAGAGATGACTCAGAATATATTTTAGAGCAGTCAAAAAGGGCTGAAATAAAGCTTAAACAATTTATTGAAGAAATAAAAGATGAATATAGTTTAAAAAATTCAGAAATTTGTTTATCAGGCTTTAGCCAAGGTAGCATGATGTCTTTAAATTTGGGATTAACAAGCAAAGAAAACTATAACTGTATTGTAGGTTTTTCTGGCAAAGTAATTAATCAAGAAGACCTTATTAAGAGAAAAACTTCTTCAACAAAAATGCTTTTATTGCATGGAGATAAAGATGAAGTTGTTTCACCAACTTTTTTATTAGAAGCTAAAGACTTTTTAATAAGAAACAATATTGAAATAGAGACAAAAATGATAAAAGATTGTGAACATCATATTCCTGTTGAAGCTTCAAGTGTTGCATTAAATTATATAAAAAATAGTTTTAAAATTAAATAGAAATTCTATTTATTGATAAAATAATTTTTTTCAGTTAGAATTTTATTATGTTTTTTGCTGATCAAAATCTTTCTTTAGAAAAATGTCCTGCATTAGTTTTAAATGCAGATTATAGACCATTGAGTTATTATCCATTGTCTCTATGGAGCTGGCAAGACTCGGTAAAATCTGTTTTTTTAGATAGAGTAACTATTGTTAGTAATTATGATAAAGTTATCAGAAGCCCATCATTTAATATGAAGTTGCCAAGTGTAATTGCTTTAAAAAGCTTCATCAAACCACAGTCCAATCCAAGCTTTACAAGGTTTAATGTTTTTTTGAGAGATAGATTTTCATGCCAATATTGTGGTAGTAATCAAGAACTAACATTTGATCATTTGCTTCCAAGATCTAAAGGGGGACAGACAAATTGGGGTAATGTTGTTACCGCATGTTCTTCATGCAATGTCAAAAAAGGTGGTAAACTATTGAAAAATTCTGAAATGATTCTTAATCAAAAGCCTTTTCAACCATCAACAGAAGATTTACACAAAAATGGCAAATACTTTCCTCCAAATTTTCTACATAAGAGCTGGATGGATTATTTATACTGGGATGTCGAGTTAGAGGCTTAATTATATTTTTTCTGATATATTAATGGCAATTTTTGAACCAGTTTTTATAATTTTATCTAAAATAGAATAAGGACCTTCTTTAGTAGCACCCTCCTCGTAAGCAATATCTTTATGATCAAGCTCATCTTCTCTAAATTTTATAATTTTGTCTCTTAGTTTTTTTTCATCTGACCCAAGTTGCTCAATTTGATTTGCATAGTGTTCTTGAATCACTTCCTCAACTGAAGCAGTACAGAGCATTGCAGCTTTTTTTCCTAGAATAGTAGAACCAAATCCCAAACCAACACCTAGCAGATCCCACAAGGGTAAAAGTTTTGTAGGTTTAATATTTCTTTTTTTAATTTCATTTTCAAAATAATTACAATGTTCTTTTTCATGCTCTTTCATTTCTTGGATTATTTTTTTTAATTCATCATTTTTAATGAAAGTATTTAAAGCTAATAATTGACCTTCATATATCTTTATAGCACCACGCTCACCTGCATGATCAACTCTTATAAATTCTTCAACTTTAATTTTATTTGTTTTTTTCATAATTTAGAAAAATATTTATTGTTATAACACTTAGTACTACAGAAATAAAAATATTAAAAGTCGCAAGAGATAAACCAAAAATCTTAAAGGTCACGTCTTTACAGCTGATTGGCATTTGTTTTAGTTGATTTAAAAGAGCTTCTTTAGACAAGTCATTATTTGGAGTATTTAAATCACAAACTAATGACTCTTTAATAAACCCTTGTTCAATTCCAAAATGATAGAAAGACAATAAGGCTGCAATTAAAAAAGTTAAACTTAAAATTATTAAAGTAAATTTTTCAAATTTTTTAGTAAATAAACAAATAGAAATAATTATTATCGAAAAAATATAAGGTATTCGCTCGATCAAGCATAAATTACAAGGATTATGGCCCAATACATATTGGATGAAGTATGCAACAAAGATTGCAAAGATACTAAATACTAGTATTGAATTAAGTACTAATTTGTTTTTAACTTTATACATATTATTTAGTAACAAAATATATCACCAAAAAAATTAATACAATTATAATTCCTATGATCGTAGACCACATTGCAGCCTTTGTTTTCATAAATGCATTAAATGTGTCACCTAATTTGAACGAAAGAAAAGAAATAATAAAAAATCTTAAACCTCTAGAAAACAGACAAATAAGAAGGAATATGAATAAATTGAAATCAATCATACCGCTGGTTATAGTAAACACTTTAAATGGAAGAGGCGTAAAGCCGGCAAGAAATAAAGTGGCTAGCCAAATATAAAAACCAGTCCCACTTGTTAGATCATTCTTAAGACTAAGTACTTTTTCTTCATAGCCATAAAAACCCACAACACTCATTCCAAAATCTAAAAAATATACACCAATAAAATATCCTAGAATACCGCCCAAAGTAGAGAAAAGTGTAGCAATCATAAATATTTTTAAATAATCATTTTTTTTTGCAATAACCATAGGAACGATCATGACATCAGGCGGAATAGGAAAAAAAGAGCTTTCTACAAAAGATATAATTGCCAAAAATACTTTTGCACTTTTATGAGAAGCAAGCGTTAAAGATTTTTGATATAATTCATTAAACATTTTTTGGTTTTAATATAAATTAAGTTCTTATACTATTTAATATTAAAGTTATAATAATGAAAAACTCAGGGCGAATGGCGGAACTGGTAGACGCGCACGACTCAAAATCGTGTTTCGCAAGAAATGAGAGTTCGATTCTCTCTTCGCCCACCAAAAATATATGCAAATAAATAAAATAAATAATTTATTAGAATTATTTTATAAACAATATCAAAGTAAAAATAAGGAAAGTATTTTCTTACAGTCATTAAAAGAGCCAAAAATAGAATATTCATGGGAAGCAGTTTATTTGAATATAAATAAACTATCTGAAGAAATATCAAAATACATTAAAAAAGGTGATAGATGTTTATTAGTTTCAGAAAATCGACCGGAATGGATGATATCAGACCTTGCAATTATGTTATCAGGTGGAGTTACAGTTCCTGCATACACAACTTATACAGAAAGAGACTATGAGTATATTATTAATGATTGTACACCCACAGTTATTATTATTTCAGATGAAATCCAGTATAAAAAAATTAAAAGCATAATTTCGAAAAATGATTTTATTAAAAAAATTATTTTCTTTGAAAATAAAGAAAATATTAACGAGAAATTAAATTTAAGAATACAAGATATCTTTAAAAGAAGTAATTCTAAAAATCAAAATTTCTCAGATTTAAAAATTCAAAGAACAGATATGGCATGCATAATTTATACCTCAGGAACACAAGGAAACCCAAAAGGTGTTATGTTAAGTCATGGTGGGATACTTAATAATTGTGAAGGAGCAAATCAATTATTAAAAACTTTTATTTCAAAAAATCCAAAATTTTTAACTTGGTTGCCGCTATCACATTCATATGAGCACACAGTTCAATTTGTGCAGATAGTTGTTGGAGCAAGAGTATTTTATGCTGAAAGTATAGATAAGTTAATTAAAAATATGAACGAATGTTCCCCAGAAATAATGACAGCTGTACCCAGGTTTTATCAAAATTTACATCAAAAAATTAATGCGTCATTTAGTAAAGTTAAGGGATTAAAAAAAATCTTAATTAATCAAACTGTTCAGCTGGGAAAGAAAAAACTTAACAAAAAAAAATTTTCATTAATTGAAAAATTGATTAATTTTATTTGTGAAAAATTAGTAAGAAAAAAAATTAAAAATCAATTTGGAGGAAACTTAAAGGCCTTCATTTCAGGAGGTGGAGCTCTAGATAAAGAGGTAGGATTTTTTTTAAATGCAATTGGTTTACCAACATTGCAAGGATATGGTTTAACAGAAACTTCACCAGTTGTAAGCTGTAATTCAATAGAAAATATTAGAGTTGAAACAGTTGGAAAACCCTTTGAGGGAAATTTGGTTAAAATTGCAGATGACGGTGAGATAATTGTAAAAGGTGAAAACGTCATGTTGGGTTATTGGAAAAATAGTGAAGAAACAGAAAAGGTTTTAAAAAACGGATGGCTATACACTGGTGATATTGGAGAATTTGATGGAGAATTTTTAAAAATAACAGATAGAAAGAAAGATATAATAATAACTCCTGGTGGAGATAATATTTCACCAATTAAAATTGAAAATGATTTAAATAAATCTGACTTTATAGAACAAAGTGTAGTTTATGGTGACAACAAACCATATTTGGTTTGTTTGATAGTTCTAAGTAGGGAACATAAACATATTACTGAAGAGCAAATTCAACAAGAGATAGATAAAATAAATAGAAATTTATCTAAAATAGAAAAAATAAAAAAATTTTTTATAGTTAAAGATCAATTCACAATAGAAAATAATATGATGACACCTACATTAAAATTAAAAAGATTTAAAATTATAAAAAATTATAAAAAAGATTTTGAAAAATGTTTCTAATTTTATTTTTTAAGTAGATTATAAGTCGCATAAAATCTAACCTTTTTTACATAATAAAAAAAAGAAAAAAAATATTATATAAAAAAAACATTAAATTTTTCTTTAATTAAAGATTTGACATCACTTGTATAAAAAAATAAAAATAAGTTAACAGCGAATCACTTTGATTCGTTTAACTTAAACAGGGAGCTAAAGATGGCTACAAGAAAAAAAGCTAAAAAAGCTAAAAAGAAAACTAAGAAAAAAGCTAAAAAAGCTAAAAAAGCGAAGAAAAGAAAAAGATAGTATCTTAGTCTTTTCAAAAAACGCTTCTCATAACATTTTGTGTGAGAGGCGTTTTTTTTCGCCTAATTTTTAATTCTCAGTATTATCAGAAGTAGCAACTTCAGTTTCAGATGTCTCTGGCTCTACAATCTTAGTAGTAGCGGCAATAGCTTTTCCTTGCCCTTCTAGATTTCTTTTTAATGCTTTGTCTAATTTTTTCTGTGTATCTTCTAATGATACTCCCATTACTATTTGAAATTCTGATAGGATTCTTTCATAAGCCTTTTCAAAAAGCTGTCTTTCACTGTAAGATTGATCAACCATTAGATCATCACCTTTATTTAAATCTCTAACAACCTCAGCAAGTTCATAAATTTTACCTGATGAAATTTTAGCTTCATATTCTTGTGCTCTTCTACTCCACATAGATCTTTTAATTTTCGGCTTGCTTTTTAAAATAGATATACATTTATTGACCTGATTAATAGTCGCTAGTGGTCTAAGATGAGACTGCTTATTTACTGGAACCATTCCATTAGCCTTATCTTTTTCAAACTTAAGTACGTATGTCTCAACATCAATTCCACCAATATTAATCTTTTTAAATTCAGTAATTTGTCCTACACCGTGCTTTGGATAAACAACATAGTCTTTAACTTTATATTCTTTTTTTGCAGTTTCCTGTTTTTTTACTTTTTTAATTTCAGGTTTAACCTCGTTACTTTTTGAAATTCTTAAATTAGAAGTTTTAATTTCTACTTTTTGAGGAATAGGTTTTAAATTAACTGTTTTTAAACTCTTTTTAATTTTGGCTGAGGTTTTTATCACTTTAGCTTTTTTTATAGAAACAGCTTTTTTAGCTGTTTTAGCTTTAGGCTTTTTATTTGCTTTAACGACAGACTTTTTTGTTACTTTTTTTGTAGAAGTTTTTTTAAAGATTTTCGCTAAAATATTTGTCGAACTTGTTTTCTTCATTTTTATACTTTTCATGATCCTCTGGAGGATCTTTTTTTTCAGTTATGTTTGGCCAAATTTCAGAATATTTTGTATTCACTTCAAGCCACTTTTCGCTTCCAGACTCTGTATCAGCTACTATAGCATCAACAGGGCATTCTGGCTCGCAAACGCCACAATCTATACACTCGTCTGGTTTAATTACAAGCATATTTTTACCCTCATAAAAACAATCGACTGGACAAACTTCAACACAGTCCATCAGTTTACATTTAATACATTTATCATTTACAAGGTAGGTCATTTGTTTAATTCTTTTTTTACTTTTTCTTTTAAGTCACCCATTATTTTAGCATCTATATATAATAAACCAGCAAGTCTCCTCATTAAGTTTGTCTCATACATATCTGCACTATCATCTGAATAAATGATTTTCCATAGAGATTCAATAATTCTAATCTTATCTGACTCTGGAGCATTTTTAACCTCTTTTGTGAAGTTTAGTATTTGGTTTGAATTTTCTTCAATAATTGACGCATCTGAAATTAATTTATCTATATTTGAACTTTCTGCACCTAATTCAATCAAAGTTTTCTTTATAATCTCTTTTTCTTTATCTTCATAATTTTCATCAATTTTTGCTACATGAATTAATAAAGCTGCAATATTAGAATAAGATTTATCATCATCCATATTATCTTTCCTTTTGTTTTTAAAAAAGCTAATCACTAACTAAAATTTAAATTTTTTAATACCTTAAATGGATTGTTTAAAGGTGATGATTTTTTAAGGTTTTTCTTAATTTGTTTTTGTGGGCTATATTTGAAATAAATATCTTTGTCTTTCTCATGTGTTTTATAATTCATTTTTTCAATTAATTTTTTAAAATTTTCTTTACTGCATCCTAATAAATTAAGCATCTCAGGAACTAGTTTAATTTCTTTACCTTTTTCGGGGTCAGAGTTTATTATTTGTACAAATAACCTTTCCAAAATATCTATTCTAACAAAATAATTATCAAAACTTTCAAAACCACAAAGAAGCATAAAGTTTTTATCTTTTATATTTTTATTATCTAAAAAGTTTAAACCAAAAGTAGGAGGAGTTAGATCAAATTTTTTTTGATTAAAGTTTTTCCATAATAATGTTCTTAGGGACACAGCTTCAGGCTTTAATAATTTAAATAAAAAAACATGATATCTTCCAAATTTTACACCTAAATCTCTTAAAATTTTTCTTTCATCTTGACCAAGTTTTTTTAAATATTCAGCTACTGCCTCTCTTTTAATTACACCATTATTTTCATATAATTGATAAGCCAAAGCTTTAATTGATGAGTTACTTTCCTTTAAATTTTTTAAGTCAATTAGACTTTTTAGTACTAAATTTATTTTTTCTTTAGTCCAATTTCCAATAAATTCTGATAATTTTTTTTTATCATCATTTTCTAAAATATCATCTACTATTAAAAAGATTTCTGGATTTAAATAATCCTTACCAGCCATTAATCTAGCAATCGGAAAATTTTTCCAATAAATTTTAAAATCATCTTTTATTTCTATTAATCCCGTATCTATAATTGATTGAATTCTTTTTTGTAGCTCTGGGCCAACAGTTTGTCTTGCTGCTTTTTTTAGCGATTTAATATCAGTTTCAAGTGCACCAGTTTTTAAATCCAGCTCAAATCTTAAACCTTTTAAATTACCAATAAATTGTTCATCAATTATTACTTTATCATCATCCATTATCTCAGTTTTGAATTCCATATCTTGTTTTAATCCTCTTGCGAGCACACTGGCTCTTTTATCAATAAAAGTTTTAGTAAGTTCTTCATGTAGTCTGTCAGATAATCTGTCTTCTAATAATTTTGTTTTTTCTATCCAATAACTTTGGCTTTCTACCCAATTAATTTTATTTGAAACATATGACCAAGTCCTAACATTTGCAATTCTATTTGATAAAGAATCAACATTTCCATCTAATTTATCCAATTTTACTAACTGTAACCTCATATAATCATCGGTAATTTTGCCATCTTTACCATTCAAAAAACTAAAAACTTTACTAACGACCTCAAGGTGGTTGCCATAGGTTTTCTTAACAAAATCAGGAATTTGACAACATTCCCAAAGTAATTCTAATGTTTCTTGATTGTTTTTAATATTGTGACCATCCATATCTTTTAAAAAATATTTTAAAAGTTTTTCATCTCCACACTCATGTATTTTTTTTAACCAATCACTATTGGGTTTTTCTTCAAGTGATTTAACTAAACTTAAAGCGTTATTAAAATTTAAATTAGAATTTCTCCAAAAAAGAATATTAATTTCTTCAAATTTGTGATTTTCAAGTAATTCAACTTGTTCTGCAGAAATTTCTTTACAGTCTCCAGTAATTCCAAAGTTTCCATCATTTAAATATCTGCCTGCTCTTCCAGAAATTTGTCCAATTTCAGACATGTTAAGACGCCTTAATTTTCTCCCATCAAATTTTTTTAAGTTTGAAAAAAAAACATTTTCTAAATCCATATTAATTCCCATTCCAATTGCATCAGTTGCGACTAGAAAATCAACATCTCCAGATTGATATAGTTGAACTTGCGCGTTTCGTGTCTTAGGACTTAACGAACCCATAACAATAGCCGCCCCACCTTTTTGTCTTCTAACTAGTTCTGCAATTGCATAAACTTCTTCAGTTGAAAAAGCAATTATGGCTGTTTTTCTATTTATTCTTGAAATTTTTTTATGGCCAACATAGGTAAGTTTAGAGAGTCTTTCTCTATTTATAAATTCTGTATCTTCATCTAATTTATTTACTATATTTTTAATCGTGCTCGAACCCATAAACATAGTTAATTTTTCTCCACGTAGGTTTAATAATCTATCAGTAAAAATATGACCTCTTTCATGATCTGCACACATTTGTATTTCGTCTATTCCAACAAAATCCAAATGTTTATTAATTGGCATAGATTCTACTGTACAAAGAAAATATTTTGCATTTGAAGGAATGATTTTTTCTTCACCAGTAATTAAGGCAACTTTATCTACACTAATTTTTTTAATAATTTTGTCATAAACTTCACGCGCAAGCAGCCTCAGGGGAAAACCAATCATTCCCGAATCAAAAGAAAGCATAGTTTCAATCGCTAAGTATGTTTTTCCAGTATTTGTTGGACCGAGAACAGCTGTAATTTTGTTTTTAGACATTTCTATTAATGGTACCTTTAATTTATACTCCACCACATGTTGTTACTCATAAAGAACAAAAATAGGCTAAAACATGACCGAATCGCAGGAGAAAAAGTTCTCATTTTACTTTTTTTAAATCAATCTGATTAATAAATATGTCCGTTAACTATAACATAGTGTAACAATTATTTTCATTAATAAAAATAGGAGAAAAAATGTTTAAAGATTTATTCAAAAAATTTGCCATAACATTGTTCTTGATAGCTAGTTTTGCAGGTAAAACATATTCTGCAGAGCTTTCTTTCTTTACAATAGGTACTGGTGGAACGGCATATACTTATTATCCAGTTGGAGGAATGATTGCTAATGCAATTTCTAAACCTCCAGGATCAAGAGAATGTGGCAAAGGCGGAAGTTGTGGTGTTGATGGTTTAATTGCATCAGCTGTTTCTTCAAGAGGATCAGTGGATAATGTAAATGCGATTATATCTGGTTTAAGAAATTCAGGATTTGCACAATCTGATGTTGCTTATTGGGCTTATACTGGAACTGGAACTATGGAAGGCAAAGAGCCTGCCAAAGATTTAAGAACAATAGCGGCTTTATTCGAAGAGCACATTCATTTAGTTACTTTAAAGAAAAGCAAAATTAAATCTGTAAAAGATTTAAAAGGAAAAAAGGTATCATTAGATGAGCCAGGTTCAGGAACATATGTGGATGCACTTTTAATATTAGAAGCAAATGGTCTTAGTGAAAAAGATGTACAAGCCGAAGCATTAAAAGGTAACGCTGCAACAGACGCTTTAAGAAACGGAAAAGTCGATGCAATTTTTGTAGTTGCTGGATATCCTACTGGCGCATTAGTAGAACTAGCATCTTCTGTTTCAATAAAGTTGATTCCAATTGATGGTGCTGGAGCAAAAAAATTAACTGATAAGCATGGTTTCTTTTCTCAAAGCTCAATACCAGAAGGCACTTATGAAGGTGTTAAATCAACTAGCACTGTAGCTGTAGGTGCTCAATGGTTTACATCTGCAAAAGAAGACGATGACTTAATCTACAATATTACTAAAGCTTTGTGGAACTCCGAGTCTCGTAAGTTGATGGATGTTGGACATTCAAAAGGAAAAACAATTACACCAGATACTGCCTTGGCAGGTGTTGGTGTACCATTGCATCCTGGAGCAGAGCGTTTCTATAAAGAAGCAGGTCTAATTAAATAAATAATACATTAAACCCTGGGTCTAAAACCCAGGGTTTTTTTATGAATAATCAAATCCCAACAGAAAAAGAATTAGAAGAAATCGAAAAAAATTACGATCCTCAACTTTCGTTTAGAAAGTTAGGTGTAAAACTCGAAGTATTAGTTTCATTATTATTAGTCTTAATGTCAGTCTATCATTTTTGGGCCTCCGGTTTTGGTTTGGTAAGAGAAGTTCTACATAGAGGAATTCATATTTCATTTGTATTAGCTTTAGTCTTTTTATTATTTGGCTGGAACAAAAAAGAAGATTTAAACAAAACTAATAAAGGATATTTTTATTTTCAAAATATTTCTATTTTAGATTATATATTTGCATTTTTAGCAGTTGGTTCGGCTTTATACTTACCATTTCTTCCATCTAAAGAACTCGCAAGCATAGTGGGCAATCCAGGGTTGTTAGATGTTTTTATTGGTTCTGTATTAATAGTTTTAACTCTAGAAGCTGCAAGACGTTCTGTTGGCCCAACACTTCCAATTATTGCAATAATTTTTACTCTATTTGCTCTTTTTGGACCTTTAGCTCCTGGTGCTTTGAAGCACGGAGGAACAAGTTGGTTGGGTTTCGTTAATCATATTTATATAACAAATCAGGGCGTTTATGGCATTGCCGTTGGTGTTATGGCTCAATATGTTTTTCTATTCATTTTATTTGGTGTTTTGGCAACAAAAGTGGGTCTTGGAAAATTGTTTATTGACTTAGCAATGGTTGTAGCGGGAAGGTTTTCAGGTGGGCCAGCAAAGGTTGCAATATTTTCTTCAGCTTTTATGGGAACTATTTCAGGCTCATCTATAGCAAACACAGTTACAACGGGATCATTGACAATTCCTGCTATGAAAAAAATTGGTTATCCTGCACATTTTGCAGGAGCAGTAGAAGCGGCCTCCTCAACAGGTGGCCAAATTACTCCTCCGATATTGGGTGCTGCAGCTTTCATTATGGTTGAGTATCTAGAGATACCCCTTAAAGATATTTTGGCGGCAGCATTAATTCCTGCACTTCTTCATTATTTTGGAATTTTTATCATGGTTCATCTTGAGGCAAAAAAATTAGGGCTTAGAGGATTAGAAGATAAAGAGATGCCTAAATTTTTTTATGTATTAAAAGAAAATTGGCTTTCGTTAATACCTCTTTTTATTTTGGTATATTTTATTTTATCTGGAAAGACACCAGACTTTGCAGCAATATATGCAATTATATCGTGCGTAGTAGTGGGTATATTAAAACCTAAAAATAAACTTACTTTAAAAGATTTGTTTAATTGTTTTGCCTCAGGAGCAAAAAATACTCTTGCTGTTGGCGCAGCTGCTATCTGTGTTGGTATAATTGTAGGTGTGGTTACCTTAACAGGTGTGGGTTTTAGATTAGGATTTGTTGTTTTACAAACAGCAGGAGATATAGGAATTTTTTTTGGAAATATTTGGCCTATCTCTTATTTTTCATTGGAAGAACTTACTTTATTTTTTTCATTAATATTAATTGCAATTTCATGCATCATAATGGGGGCAGGAATTCCAACTACGGCAACCTATATAATACTTGTGGCTGTTGCAGCTCCCGCTCTAGCTCAATTAAATATTGAACCATTAGTGGCACATTTTTTTGTATTCTATTATGGAGTTTTAGCAGATATTACCCCACCTGTAGCATTAGCAGCCTATGCTGCTTCAGGAATAGCAAAATCTAATCCATTCCAAACAGGTAATACAGCATTTAGGTTGGGTATAGCGAAAGCATTAGTGCCATTTGTATTTGTTTTTTCTCCTTCCTTACTTTTAATAACTGATGATTTTAATTTAATAACTCTATTAATAACTTTATTGGGTGCAATGATAGGGATTGCTCTTATTGGTATAGCATTTTCAGGTTACTGGTTTAAACCACTTTCTGTCCTAGAAAGATGGATCATTGGAATTGTTTCATTATTTTTTGTTGCACCAGGAATTAAAACTATGATCTTTGGTTTTATTGTTATTAGCCCTATATTTATTTTGCAAATAATGAATAAAAAAATTAAGAATTAAACTTAATTAAAATTAACCACCAGGACCAAGATCAGATGGTTTTATTTTTAAAATTTTCCAAATACCTGATGCTGAGGTTATAATTTTATTATTACATTTCAGCTCACAAAATAAAAATATTAGTGTATTGGTCTTTTTAAGAATTCTTGTAAAGCCAGTAATTATATCACCTAGTTTAGAGGCACCAATAAATTTTAAATCCAATGAAATAGTTACACAAGGTGCATTTCCAGATGCCCTGTGAGCTGCAGTACCTACTCCGGCATCAATTAAGGCTGATAAATAACCACCGTGAGTTATTCCAGCTGCATTTAAATGATTTTCATTAATTGTACTTTTAAACTCATACTCTGTTTCAGAAATAGTTCTAAATAAAACACCACCATTGTGTTTCATAAAGCCAGGTCTAATACTTATTTGCTCAAATTTATTATTCATAATTCTTTATAATACGAAAGTTAAAATTAATAAAATTATAAAAATAATTATAAAAAAATATATAACTGATTTTTGTAGTGATGATTTTAATAGCCAATCTAACATTTTTATCTATCCTTTTTGGTGGACCGCCCAGAACTCGAATCTGGAATCTCCCGGTTCGTAGCCGAGCGCCTTATCCAATTTGGCCAGCGGTCCTTAATTAAATAATTTTGTCCAACATATCAAAGTTTTTGATGTAATTTAAGTTATAAAATATTATGCTGTACTATCAATGAGCAAAAAATCAAATGATGTGGTTATTACAGCTGCATTAAGAACACCTATAGGCACATATAAAGGATCTTTAAAAGGTCTTAGTGCTGATAAACTTGGTGCACTAGCTATTAAAGAAGCTGTTTATAAATCAAAATTAAAATCAGACGATATTGATGAGGTGATTATGGGACACGTTCTCACTTCTGGATTAGGGCAAAACCCAGCAAGACAAGCTTCTATTCATGCTGGAATTCCAGTTTCAAAACCTGCACATGCAATTAATCAAGTATGTGGATCTGGATTAAGATCTGTAATTTCAGGATATCAATCTATTAAACTAGGTGAAAATAAAATTATAATCGCTGGTGGACAAGAAAATATGTCTAGAGCACCACATACAATACTTTATCGAGAAGATAAAAAATTAAATGAAAATAAATTAGTTGATACAATGGTCAATGATGGACTGATAGACTCATTTAATAATTATCACATGGGCGTTACGGCAGAAAATGTAGCAGAAAAGTATCAAATTTCTAGAGATGAACAGGATATGTTCGCCTTCAATTCTCAAAAAAAAACACAAGATGCCATAAGTAATGATAAATTCAAAAACGAGTTAATTAAATTAAATATTAATACAGATGATAAAAATTTTATTTTTGAAAAAGATGAACATCCAAGAAGTAATTTAAACTTAGAGGATTTAAAAAAATTAAAAACTGTTTTTAAAGAAAATGGAACAGTTACGGCGGGTAATTCATCAGGAATAAATGATGGTGCGGCAGCAACTATTTTAATGTCTAGAGAAGAGGCGGAACTTAGAGGTATAGAACCTTTAGCAAAAGTGGTCTCCTGGGCAACTTGTGGTGTTGAGCCTTCATTGATGGGACTAGGTCCAATTATGGCTGTTAATATAGCTTTAGAAAAAGCAGGATGGAAAATTGAAGATATTGATTTATTTGAAGTCAATGAAGCATTTGCAGCTCAAAGTATTGCTGTGATTAGAGATCTTAAAATTCCTAAAAAAATTGTGAATGTTAATGGTGGAGCAATTGCATTAGGACATCCAATTGGAGCTTCTGGAACCAGAATTTTAGTAACCCTTATTCATGAAATGATAAAACAAAATAAAAACAAAGGGTGCGCTACTCTCTGTATTGGTGGTGGAATGGGTATAGCCATGTGCATTGAAAGAAATTAATTTCTTATTTATTTGTTAATTTTTTAAGTTTTTTGTTCAATAAAAATACAGGTTTGCATAAAAAAACTTATTATTGTGCTAAAATAACATGAGATATAGTTTTTTTTAGGTGTATAAATCGATTTAAATAATGAGTGAAAAATTACTTGTCCCAGATATTGGTGAATTTGAAAAAGTTGAGGTTATTGAACTTTTAGTAAAAGTTGGAGATAAAATAAACTTAAATGATCCTATTGTTACTATTGAGAGTGATAAATCTAGCGTTGAAATTCCATCAACAGTCACTGGTAAGGTAGAATCTGTAAATATTAAAGTGGGTGATAAAGTTTCTAAAGGGGATTTATTGTTAAGTGTTGAGCCTTCAAAAGAAAGCCCTTCAGAAAAGCCAATTCCTAAAGATACAGAAAGTATTATTAAACAAGCAGAATCAGTTTTAAAAAATGAAAAAAAAGAAGCGACCACTGAACAAAGCCCAGTTGTGGAAAAAAAACAAACAATAATTCAGGTTACAAATGGCAATGATATTGATCCATTAGAAACTCAAGATTGGTTAGAGTCTTTATCTGCAGTTGTTGAAAAAGATGGAAATCAAAGAGCTCATTTTTTGATAAAAGAATTAATTAACAAAGCATATCGAGAAGGTGCAAATATTCCTTATACACAGCACACTCCTTACATTAATACAATCCCACCAGAGGCAGAAGTTAAGTCTAATGGAGATCAGAATATTGAAAGAAGAATTAGATCTTTAATTAGATGGAATGCAGCAGCCATGGTTGTTAGAGCAAATAAAAAATTTCCTGAATTAGGTGGCCATATAGGTACATTTGCATCAGCAGCAACACTTTATGATGTAGGAATGAATCATTTTTGGAGAGCTAAGAATAATAAATTTGGTGGTGATTTAGTTTATTTTCAAGGTCATAGTGCACCAGGCGTCTATGCTAGAGCATTTCTAGAAGGTAGATTAAATGAAAAACAATTAGATAGTTTTAGACAAGAAGTAAAACCAGGTGGACTTTCTTCATACCCACATCCTTGGTTGATGCCAAAGTTTTGGCAGTTTCCAACTGTATCAATGGGACTAGGGCCTATGCTTGCAATTTATCAGGCGAGATACATGAAATATTTAATTAACAGAGGATTAATTAAAGATGAAGGTAGAAAAGTTTGGGCATTTCTTGGTGATGGAGAAATGGATGAACCCGAATCTTTAGGTGCAATAGGATTAGCAGCTAGGGAAAAACTGGATAATTTAATATTTGTTGTAAACTGCAATCTTCAAAGATTAGATGGACCTGTCAGAGGTAATGGAAAAATTATTCAAGAGCTAGAAGGAAGCTTTAGAGGAGCTGGTTGGAATGTAATTAAAGTAATTTGGGGTTCTTACTGGGACTCATTGATTGCTAATGATAAAACAGGTCACTTAGTTAAAACTATGAATGAAACTGTTGATGGTGAATATCAAGCAATGAAAGCTAGAGATGGAGCTTATGTTAGAGAAAAATTTTTTGGGAAATATCTAGAGACTCAAGAGCTAGTTTCTAGTTTATCAGATAAAGATATTTGGAGATTAAATAGAGGTGGTCATGACCCTCATAAAGTTTATGCAGCATACGACCGGGCATCAAAAAACCAAGGTAGCCCAACGGTTATAATTGCTAAAACCATTAAGGGTTATGGTATGGGAAAAACAGGTGAAAGTGTTAACACTACTCATCAAACTAAAAAATTAGATGTAGATGATTTGCTATATTATAGAGATCGTTTTGATGTCCCATTAACAGATGAACAAGTAAAAAATGTTGAATATTTTAAGCCTGATGAAAAATCACTAGAGATTAAATATATTAAAGAAAAGAGAATGAGACTTGGTGGTCACTTACCTGAAAGAACAACATATTCAAAACCTATTAAAGCACCAGCAAAAGATATTTTTGATTTTATGAAAGTATCAACGGGTGAAAAGGAAATGTCCACAACCATGGCATTAGTTAGAATGTTTACAAATTTATTAAGAGACAAAAATGTTTCACCAAGATTAGTTCCAATTATTCCTGATGAAGCAAGAACTTTTGGTATGGAAGGATTTTTTCAAAAAATAGGAATATATGCACACGAAGGTCAAAAGTATGAACCAGAAGATTCTGCTCAGTTAAGTTCTTACAGAGAAGAGAAAACTGGACAAGTTCTAGAAGAAGGAATTAATGAAGCTGGAGCAATGTCGTCATGGATTGCTGCTGCAACTTCCTACACTAATCATGATATTGAAATGATACCAATTTATATTTTTTATTCTATGTTTGGTTTTCAAAGAATAGGTGACCTTGCATGGGCAGGTGGAGACAGTCAGGCTAGAGGATTTTTAATTGGAGCAACAGCTGGAAGAACTACTTTAGCTGGTGAAGGACTACAACACCAAGATGGACACAGTCACTTGATAGCCTCAACAATACCAAATTGTGTGACATACGATCCAACTTTTCATTATGAGCTAGCTGTTATTTTTAGAGAAGGTTTGAGAAGAATGCATGAAAAAAATGAGAATGTTTTTTATTATATCACAACCATGAATGAAAATTATTCACATCCAAGTATACCAAAAGATAAGAATTGTGAAGAAGGAATTCTTAAAGGAATGTATAAAATTAAAGAGTTCAACAAATATAAAAAAACTAAAATTCAACTTTTAGGTTCAGGCACAATATTGAGAGAAATGATAACTGCAGCAGAAATCCTTCAAAATGAATATCAGATAGATAGTGAAATCTGGAGTGTCACTAGTTTTAACGAGTTGAGAAAAGATGGTATGGAAGTTGAGAGGTATAATCTTTTAAATCCCGATAAAGAACAAAAGGTTTCATTTGTAGAGCAGTGTTTAGGAAAAACTGAAGGACCAATCTTGGCAGCTTCAGATTATATGAGAATGAATTCTGATCAAATCAGACCTTATACTAATAAAAGTTTTTATTCTTTAGGTACAGATGGTTATGGAAGAAGCGACACTAGAAAAAACCTTAGAAATTTTTTTGAAGTTGATAAAGAACATATTGTTACTTATGGACTTAGCGTACTAGCAAAAGAACAACTAATAGCCTCAAAATATGCTAAAGAAGCCATAAAGAAGTATAACATTGATGGCAGCAAACCAATGCCAACAAAACTATAAGATGCCAGATAAAGAGATTAAAGTACCAAATATTGGTGAATTTAAAGACGTTGAGGTAATCGAAGTATTAGTTTCAAATGGTCAGTCAGTATCTAAAAATGATCCACTTATTACAATTGAGAGTGACAAATCTAGTGTTGAAATACCAGCTTCTTTTGATGGAAAGGTTAAGTCTGTTAAAATTAAAGTAGGAGATAGGGTTTCAGAAGGTGATTTAATATTAATTGTAGAGCAATCTGGAGAAGAAGAAGAGAGTATAGAACAAAAAACTATTAAAGAAGCAGAGCTTGTTACAAATCAAAATCAAGAAGAAAAAATTGAAAAAGTTATACAAACACAAAATTTAATAAAAAAAAACAATTCAGAAGCTTCATCTGCAAGTCCAAAAGTACGTAAATTTGCTCGAGAGCTTGGTGTTAATATTAATGAGATAGTTGGCAGTGAAAGGCAAGGAAGAATTGTAGAAGATGATGTAAAAAATTTTATATCCTCTAAAATTAACAAAACTTCAGATAAAATTGAAGCTCAACCTAAAAAAATTTTTAGTGAATTTCCCCATTCTGATTTTGGAGAAATTGAAGTTAAAGATATGCCTAGGGTTAAAAAATTAGCCTCTACATATTTAGTTAATTCTTGGACTACAATACCTCATGTAACAAACCATGATGAAGCAGATATAACTGAAATGGAAGATTTTAGAACTTCACTTACAGATATGTATACTGGTGAGAGAAAAAAAATTACTCCCTTAGCTTTTATTGTTAAAGCTCTAGTTATATCTTTAAAAAAGTTTCCTAGTTTCAACTCATCAATAGATGATATTGAAAATGGAAAAATAACAATGAAAAATTATTTTCATATCGGAATTGCAGTCGACACACCACATGGTTTGATGGTGCCAAAAATTAGAAATGCTGATAATAAAAGTATATCATATATTGGCAATGAATTGAAAACAGTAAGTGACCAATGTAGAAATTTAAAAATAGATAAGAAAGAATTCTTTGGAGGATCTATGACCATTACAAGTCTTGGAGGAATTGGAGGTTCATTTTTTACACCAATAATAAATTATCCTGAAGTTGCTATACTAGGAGTAGGTAAAGCACAAAAAAAAAAAATTTTTATCAATGGAAAATTTGAAACAAGAACAATGTTACCGCTTTCATTATCATATGATCATAGGATAATTGATGGAGCTGAAGCAGCTAGATTTAATAATGATCTAAAAGAAAATTTAGGCAAAAATTTTGCTTATAAATTAGCTGTATAAATTTTAATGTCAAAAACCTCATCATTATTTTGTGCATTACTTTGTACATTCATATGGGGAACAACTTTTATTGCTCAAGATACTGGAATGGACGACATTGGTCCTTTCACTTTTAATGCGGTTAGGTTTTTTGTAGGCTTTTTAGTAGTAGCCCCTTTAGCTTTTATTTTTGAAAGAAAAAATATCTCAAAATCAGTCCAAAGAAATCGAAAAGAATTTACCAACTTAGCTCTTTTAATAGGCCTATCTTTATTCTTAGGATCAGCACTTCAACAAGTGGCTTTACTCTATACAGATGTTGCTAATGCAGCATTCTTTACTATTTTTTATGTACCAATGGTCCCGTTTATAATTTTTTTTATGTATAAAAAACCAATACACTGGAGCATTTGGCCTTCTGTTCTTCTTTGTGTGATAGGAGGTTATTTATTAACTAATTTTTATAGTGCAACGGTTAGAACTGGTGATGCGCTTATAATAATGGGTGCATTTTTCTGGAGTACACATATTATTTTTACTGGCAAAATTATAGAAAACTACAATCTTCCATTAACAATTGGTGCAATTCAAACTTTAATTGTTGCTTCTTTATCATTGATTGTAGGATTAATTTTTGAAGACTTTATTTGGTTAAATATTCTTAAAGAAAAATTTCAAATTTTATATGCTGGAGTTTTATCTGGAGGTCTTGCTTTTGTATTGCAAATATATGCACAAAGAAATATCTCCCCAGCTCCATCAGCAATAATTTTTTCTTTAGAAGGTGTTTTTGCAACTATTGCAGCTTGGATTTTATTAGATCAAATTTTAGATATTAATAATTTATTTGGCTGTATATTCATTTTATTTGGAGTTTTATTTTCTCAATTGACACCAATACTTAAAAAAAACTAATTATATATTATAATAAATAAAATTATTGCAACTACAATTCTATAGAATACAAAAACACTTAAAGAAAATTTATTTATATATTCTAAGAAAAATTTAACAGTAAAATAAGAAGACAAAAAAGATAAAGCAATCGCTATAAATATAAGATAATTAAATTCAAAACTTTGACTAATAGCATCTTTTAAGCTCAATATACTTGCTCCTGCTAAAGCAGGAATAGCCAATAAAAAAGAAATTTTACTTGAGTCAAATCTATTAAATCTAAAAATTCTTGCAGCAGTAATTGTAATTCCTGCCCTACTAACTCCCGGTATTAATGAAAGTGTTTGAAATAAACCAATATACAATATTACTTTTAAATTTAAGTTAGATGATATTTTTTTATCAAACCTACATTTGTCTGCAATGTATAAAATGATTCCAAATATCAAAGTTGTCCAAGCAATTATTTTTATGTCTCTTAATATATAAATTAACCCTGTTTTATAAAGGGTATACCCAATAACTATTAGAGGTATAGAGCCAAAAATCATTAATGATAATAATCTTTGATTATTTTTTAGATCAGCCAATTCTTTTCTAAAAAAAAATATGATTGCTAATAAAGACCCAAGGTGCAAACTAACATCTATCAATAGAGAGTTTGATTTAAACTCATAAAGAGAAGAGACAACAATTAAGTGAGCAGACGAGCTTATTGGTAAAAATTCAGACACACCTTGTACAAGTGACAGAATTACAATTTCTATTATATTGGTTAGCATTTTCTTTCGTAACTTAAATAGCCTTAAAATAAAACAATTCCGTGGCAACATAATAGGTATGCATAATTAGCAAAAATACCGTAAATAAAGACTTTTTGAAAAAAAAAGGTCATAAATACTGACTTAGTTTATCTTTTTTATTAGAAAGGCTTAATATATGCTTGTGAAAAAAAAGGTAAAAAATGTCAGATAAAATGTTAAAATTTGTAAATATAGGTCAACAAAACCCACCTAAAAGAGGAGTTTCAAATAGAAAAGAGGACTTTAATGAAATTTATAAAGAATTTATTCAGGAAAAGGCAAGCGAGCAAGCAAGTAGGTGCTCACAGTGTGGAGTTCCATTTTGCCAAGTTCATTGCCCTTTAAGTAATAATATTCCTGACTGGCTAAAATTAACAGCTGAGGGAAGATTAAAAGAAGCTTATGAGTTGGCACAAAGTACAAATAATATGCCTGAAGTTTGTGGAAGGATTTGTCCACAAGATAGATTGTGTGAAGGTAACTGTGTTATTGAACAGTCAGGACATGGTACCGTTACAATAGGATCAGTAGAAAAATATATTACAGATACAGCTTGGAAAGAAGGTTGGGTTAAACCAATAGAGGTTAGATGTGAGAAGAGTCAAAGTGTTGGAATTATAGGTGCAGGACCAGCAGGTTTAGCTGCGGGTGAACAATTACGTAAATTAGGTTATCAAATTACGATATATGATCGTTATGATAGATCAGGAGGATTATTAATATATGGAATACCTAATTTTAAACTAGAAAAATTTGCAGTAGAAAGAAGAACAAAACTGCTCGAAGAAGGAGGCATAAAATTTGTTCAAAATTTTGAGGTGGGTAAAGATGCTACGTTAGATCAATTAAGAAAAAAGCACGATGCAATACTAGTAGCAACTGGAGTGTATAAAGCTAGAGAAATAGATTTACCAGGAAAAGACTTAGCAAATATTTTTCCAGCAATGGATTTTTTAACAGCTTCTAATAAAAAAGGATTAGGAGATAAAGTAGAATTATTTGATAATGGAACTTTAAATGCAGAAGGAAAAGATATTGTGGTAATAGGTGGAGGTGACACAGCAATGGATTGTGTAAGAACTTCAATAAGACAGAATGCAAAATCTGTAAAATGTTTATACAGAAGAGACAAAGAAAATATGCCTGGATCAGCGCGTGAAGTTGGAAATGCTGAAGAAGAAGGTGTTGAATTTGTTTGGTTGTCAAGTCCTAAAGAATTTATAGGAAAAAATAAAGTTGAAAGTTTAGTTGTAGATAGAATTAAACTAGGTGAACCAGATGATAGTGGTAGAAGAAAACCTGAGATAGAAGACAATTCAGAATTTAATATTAAAGCAGATATAGTTATAAAAGCATTAGGCTTTAATCCTGAAAACTTACCAAAATTATTCAACGCAAATGATTTACAAGTAACTAAATGGGGCACTTTAAAAGTAGATTTTCATACAATGGAAAGCAATTTATCAGGAGTATTTGCTGCAGGAGATATAGTCAGAGGTGCTTCATTAGTTGTTTGGGCTATCAGAGATGGAAGAGATGTAGCAGCATCAATTAGAAAATTTTTAGAACAGAAAGAATTAAAAACTTCGAAAGTTGCGTAATGGAAAATTATTTAAAAAATCGTAAAATTTTAGAGAAAGGTCAAGTTTACTCTAAAAGCATGGAGCATGATGCGTGTGGAGTAGGCTTAATAGCCTCTACAGAAGGTAAAAAATCAAGAAAAGTAGTTGAATATGGTATTAATGCTTTAAAGGCAGTTTTTCATAGAGGAGCTGTTGATGCCGATGGAAAAACAGGTGATGGAGCAGGAATTCATTTAGAAATTCCCTCTGATTTTTTTGCAGAAAAAATAGAGCTTACTGGCCATAAACATGATGGTTCTGAAATTTGTATAGGAATGATTTTTTTACCTAGAAATAATTATGAAGCTCAAGAGAATGCTAGGACTTTAGTTGAAAGTGAACTAACCAAAAGTGACTTTAGTATTTATGGTTGGAGGCAAGTTCCGGTAAATACAAGAGTCCTTGGAGAAAAAGCAAATTTCACAAGACCAGAAATAACCCAAGTGCTTTTTAAAAATAATAATAAAAATTTAAGTGGAAAAGAGCTTGAGCGTAAATTGTACGAATCAAGAAGAAAAATAGAAAAAGCAGCTATAAAAAATGCAATTGAAGGTTTTTATATTTGCTCATTAAGTTCTAAATCTATTATTTATAAAGGAATGTTTTTAGCAGAATCAATTGCTGATTTTTATATAGATTTAAAAGATGAAAGATTTATTTCTCGTTATGCAATATTTCATCAAAGATTTTCTACAAATACAGCACCAAGTT
Source organism: Candidatus Pelagibacter sp. Uisw_099_02 (assembly GCF_047727625.1). GTDB lineage: Bacteria > Pseudomonadota > Alphaproteobacteria > Pelagibacterales > Pelagibacteraceae > Pelagibacter. The sequence goes on from NZ_CP159822.1 coordinate 29,625, forward strand.
GGGATCTTGCACAACCCTTTAGAGCAATAGCTCATAATGGAGAGATAAATACTTTAAAAGGTAATTATAATTGGATGAAAGTACATGAGCAAGAAATGCATAGTCCATTATTTGAAGATATGGAAAATCTAAGACCTGTTATTCCTGCTGGATCATCCGACTCTGCAGCCTTAGATAGTGTATTTGAGTTATTAAATATCTCAGGTCAGCCAGCACCTCTTGCTAAATTAATGTTAATTCCTGATGCATGGTCTAAAAAAAGTAAGACGCTTTCTAAAGATCATCAACAATTATTTAATTTTTTGAATAGCACAATGGAACCTTGGGATGGACCTGCAGCAATTGCTGGGACAGATAATGAATGGGTAATAGCTGCTACAGATAGAAATGGTCTACGTCCAATGAGATACACGATTACTAAAGATAAAATTCTTTGTGCTGGATCAGAAACAGGAATGGTAGAATTAGATGAAAAGAAAATAATTACCAAAGGAAGGCTAGGACCTGGAGAAATAATTGGTGTTAGAATTGAAAAAGGTAAAGTTTTTACTAACAGCCAAATTAAAGACTTTTTAGCAAAAGAATATAAACATTTTAATAATCAAATTATTGAATTAGATAAAAAACTTATAATAAAAAATGAAAAACCTATTTTTTATGGTGATGAGCTCAAAAAAAGACAGTATTCATTTGGATACAGTTTAGAAGATTTAGAACTTATTCTTCATCCGATGGCTGAAGATGCCAAAGAAGCAATTGGTTCAATGGGGGATGACACACCTCTTGCTGTATTATCTGATAAATATAGACCTCTATATCATTTTTTTAGACAAAATTTTAGTCAAGTAACCAACCCTCCAATCGATTCTCTAAGAGAAAATAAAGTTATGAGTTTAAAAACGAGGTTTGGAAATCTTGGGAACATTTTAGATTTTACAAATTTAACTCAAGAAAACATATATGTTTTAAATAGCCCCATCTTATCAAACTTACAGATAGAAAAGTTTATCAACTTTTTTGGAAAAAACTCAGTAGTTATTGATTGTACCTTTGATCATGAAGACAATCTTGAGCAGTCAATTAAAAGAATACAACAACAATCAGAAATTTCAGTTAGGCAAGGTGTAACTCAGTTAATCTTAAGTGATAAAAATGTTACAAAAAAAAGATTAGCAATGCCAATGCTCTTGTGTGTTGGTGCAATAAATACCCATCTTATTAAAAATAAATTAAGAGGATATGCCTCTATTAATGCTCAAACAGGTGAGGCACTAGACACCCATTCATTTGCAACTCTTATTGGAGTTGGGGCTACAACAGTTAATCCTTATCTAGCACTAGACAGTTTATATCAAAGATTTGAAAAAAAATTATTTGGGAATTTTGGTTATGATAAATGTATAGAAAGATTTATTCAGTCAGTTAATTATGGTTTGTTAAAAATAATGTCAAAAATGGGAATATCTGTTCTAAGCTCATACAGAGGTGGATGTAATTTTGAAACAGTTGGTTTAAGTAGAACTGTAGCTTCAGAATATTTTCCAGGGGTTTTATCTAAAATATCTGGAATAGGATTAAGTGGAATTGAAAATAAGTTAAGAGCTATCCATAAGCAAGCATTTGAGGACAATAATTCAGTGCTACCTATTGGAGGACTTTATAGGTATAGAAAAAATGGAGAAACTCATCAATATCAAGGGAAGTTAATGCATCTATTGCAAAGTTCAGTTGGATCGAACTCTTTTGAGGGCTACAAAAAATATGTAAATGGTATTTATAACTTACCCCCAATACACTTAAGAGATCTTATTGGATTTCGAGAAAGAAACCTTAAGCCTTCTATAGATGTTTCAGAAGTAGAACCAATTGAAAACATCTTAAAAAGATTTGGGAGTGGAAGTATGTCTCATGGCGCCTTATCAAAAGAGGCACATGAAACATTGGCAATAGGAATGAACCGAATCAAAGGTGCTTCTTGTAGTGGAGAAGGAGGAGAAGATGAAAAAAGATTTACTAAAATGGATAATGGAGATAGTGCAAACTCTAGAGTCAAACAAATTGCATCAGCAAGATTTGGTGTAACAATTAATTATCTAAATAATTGTAATGAAATTGAAATTAAGATTGCACAAGGAGCTAAGCCCGGAGAAGGTGGGCAATTACCTGGTTTTAAAGTTACAGAAGAGATTGCAAGATTAAGACATTCTACACCTGGAGTAACATTGATATCTCCCCCTCCTCATCATGATATATATTCTATTGAAGATCTAGCACAACTAATCTACGATCTTAAACAAGTTAACCCAAAAGCCAGAGTAGGAGTAAAATTAGTTGCATCATCAGGAATTGGAACTATTGCTGCAGGAGTAGCGAAAGCAAAAGCAGATATAATTTTAATTTCTGGTCATAATGGTGGCACAGGAGCCACACCACAAACAAGCGTTAAGTATGTTGGTATTCCATGGGAAATGGGTTTGACTGAAGCTAATCAGGTCTTAACATTAAATAATTTGAGACACACAGTTACATTGAGAACCGATGGTGGAATCAAGACAGGAAGAGATGTTGTAATAGCTGCAATGATGGGAGCAGAGGAGTATGGAGTAGCAACAACAGCTCTAGTAGCAATGGGATGCATAATGGTAAGACAATGTCACTCTAATACTTGTCCAGTTGGAGTTTGTACACAAGATGATGAATTGAGAAAAAAATTCACTGGTACACCAGACAAGGTAGTTAATTTATTTACATTTATTGCTCAAGAAGTAAGAGAAATTTTAGCTGAGATTGGTTTTAGTTCTCTAAATGAGATAATTGGAAGAACTGATTTATTGAGACAAGTAAGTAAAGCTTCTCCAAATTTAGATGATTTAGATTTAAACCCACTTTTTGTTCAGGCAGATCCTGGGGATAATTTAAGATACTGTGAGGATCAAAAAATTAATTTTGTTCCCAATACGCTAGACCAAGAAATTATACCTGAAATTGAAGATCAGATTGGAAAAGTAAAAATAATTGACAAAGAATTTGAAATTAAAAATACTCATAGAACTGTAGGAACAAGAATATCCCATCATCTGTATAAAAAATATGGAAATGAAAAATTAGAGAGTGATTTTTTAACACTTCAATTCAAAGGTTCTGCTGGCCAGTCTTTTGGAGCTTTTGGAGTAAAAGGTTTGAAACTTGTTCTTAAAGGTGATGCGAATGATTATGTTGGAAAAGGTCTATCAGGAGCAACAATATCAATCAAACTCTCAGATGAAAGTAATTTAATTTCTCATGAAAATACAATAATTGGAAATACAGTATTATATGGAGCAACTTCAGGTAAACTTTTTGCAGCTGGTCAGGCTGGTGAGAGATTTGCTGTAAGAAATTCCGGAGCTATTGCTGTTATTGAAGGTTGTGATTCTAATGCTTGTGAATATATGACTGGGGGAACGGTAGTGGTGTTGGGTAATGTAGGAGACAACTTTGGTGCTGGTATGACTGGAGGAATAGCATTTATTTATGATCCAAATAAAGATTTTGAAAAAAAAGCTAATTCAGAAACTATAATATGGCAAACGCCAGAAACTGATCATTGGATAAATCTTCTTAAGAAACTAATTGAAGAGCATTCTATAGAAACAAATTCTAATTTATCTAAAAAAATAATAGAAAATTTTGATAAAGAAATTTTTAACTTTATACAAATTTGCCCTAAAGAAATGATTGATAAGTTAAAAAATCCTATAAGCTTAAATCCCATCATAAAAGAAGTAAGCTAAAATGAAGAGTATAAATATTTTTTGCTTTGGTTTTGGCCAAGTAGCAAAAAGTTTTATAAAAAAACTTATTATTGAAAAATATAATATTACATTAACAGCCACATCTAGAAATAAATCTTCAAAAGAAAATTTCAATGGGATTAATTTTAATAACTATTTATTTGATAATGATAAATTTGATAATAATTTGTTGCTAGAATTAAAAGAAGCAAATCATATTTTAGTTTCAATACCCCCAGAAAAACAAGATGACCTAGTAGTAAAAAATTTTTCTAATTTTATTAAAAGCTCCAAAGTAAAATGGATAACTTATTTGTCTTCTACTAGTGTTTATGGAGATCACAAAGGTGAGTGGGTAAATGAAAATAGCCAAACAAAACCAACATCATTTAAGGGCATTTCAAGACTTAGGGCTGAAAATTTATGGCTTTCACTTCAAATAAATAAAAATTTGCCTGTTCAGATATTTAGATTGTCAGGAATTTATTCTAATGAAAAAAATGTTTTAGTGCGTCTAAAATTAGGAACCGCCAAACTAATTAGTAAAAAAGATCATTATTTTTCAAGAATTCATATTGAAGACATTTCAAACATATTGTTTAAATCTTTATCTAAATTTAAATCAGGAGAAATATATAATATAGCTGATGATAGGCCGTCACCCTCAGAAGAGATAACATTGTATGGCTCTAAATTATTGAATATAAAAAATTTAGAAAAAATCGAAATTAATAATCTAGAAAGTGAAATGTTAAAAAATTTTTATAAAGATTCAAAAAAAATAAGTAACACAAAAACAAAAAAATATTTTTCTTATAGCTTTAAATTTCCTACTTATATAGAGGGACTAAATTATATTAGAGACAATTTTATCTAATTCTAAATTAATTTTTTTAAGACTATGTTTATTCGATAGACTATGATCACCATTTTTAATAATCACTAATTTCTTTTTCGCTCTTTTAAAGATTTTTAAAATTTTCTTTGAGTAGCTTTTGGGAACCACCTCATCTTTATCACCATGAATCATTGTAACATTTATTTTTGATAGTATTTTTTTATTTAAGACTTTGTTTCTTCTACCATCTTTTATTAGTTGATATGAGATTGGATATTCATAATTACCATGCTTCAAATTGATAATTCCTTTTTTTATTATTTCATTTTTCATTCTTTTTGTAAATTTTTTCCACATCAAATTTTCTAGAAATTCTGGAGCAGAGCCTATTCCTAAAAAACCTTTAATTTGCTTTTTAAAATACTTAAATTGATTTAGTGATAACCACGAACCCATGCTTGAACCTACCAAGATAAAGTTATTTTTTTTTACTTTTCTTTTAATTAAAACTTTAACATCCTTAGACCACTTACTAATATTACCATTAGTAAATTTTCCTGTAGACTTTCCATGACCAGAGTACTCAAGAGCAAGAAAACCTAATTTATTTTTTTTTGCATAATTAAAGATAGATATAGGTTTATCTCCTTCAATATCTGACATAAACCCATGTAAAAAAATTATATAGAGACTGTTTTGAACATTATTACTTAAATATCTAATTTTCTTAAGATTTGTTATCTTTAGGTATTTAAATTTACTCATAAAAGTTTATTAGAATTAATTCTTAATATATAGTTCTATCAAATGGCCTCAAAATTAAAAGTTTTACAAGTAATACCAAAGCTTGGATATGGCGGTGCAGAAACAGGTTGCTATGATCTTGCTCATTATCTACCAGAAAATAATTGTTCTTCTTTTATTGTTACCAGTGGAGGAGAGTTATTAAAGTTTATTGATCAAAAAAAAGTAAAATTAATTAAACTTCCAGTTCACAGCAAAAATCCTATTTTGATGCTTTTTAATACAATAGCTTTAATTTTAATTATCTTATTACATAACATCTCTATTGTTCATGCGAGAAGTCGAGCACCAGCCTGGTCATGTTTAATTGCAACAAAAATTACAAGAAGAAAGTTTGTTACAACTTTCCATGGCACTTACACTTTTAAAAGCTCAATTAAAAAATTGTACAACTCTGTAATGGTTAGATCTAATCTAGTAATTGCAGGGTCAAATTTTATTTTTTCACATATTAAAGACAACTATTCAGAATACTTAAATCTAAAAAAAAAATTTTTAGTAATTTTTAGAGGTATTAATGTTGATTATTTTGATCCATCAACCACATTAGAAAATGAAGAAGATGATCTTCGTTTAAGTTGGGGGGTACCTATAGATAAAAGATTAATTTTAATGCCAGGTCGATTAACTTCATGGAAAGGACAGGAAATATTTATTGAAGCATTAAATTTTGCAAACAAAGAACTAGGACATCAATCCTTTTATGCTGTTATTTTGGGAAGTGATCAGGGTAGAGATATTTATACCAAAAAAATAAAAAGATTAGCTGAACAGTATAGATTAACATCACAGCTAAAATTTGTAGAACATTGTAAAAATATGCCTTTAGCTTACAAAATCTCTAATTTAGTAATTTCAGCATCAATAGAACCAGAGGCATTTGGAAGAGTTGCAATTGAAGCTCAATCAATGGAAAAGCCAATAATTGCGAGTAATATTGGAGGATCTAATGAAACAATAGATAATAATGTGTCTGGCTTTTTATTTGAATCAGGTAACCCTAAATCTTTATGTAAAAAAATAGTAGAAGTTTTAAATTTAGATGAATCCTCGTTGAAATCCATAGGCATTGAAGGTAGAAAAAATATAATTAAAAAATTTAATGTTGAAAAAATGTGTTTTTCTACATATTCAGAGTACAAAAAGTTATTAAATTAAATGCCATTAATTACACTACCAGATGGAAACAGTATTAAATTCCCAAATAAAGTAACGGGATTAGAGGTTGCAGAAAAGATTAGTAAATCTTTATCAAAGCAAGCCACAGTTATTAGTGTTAATGAAGAACTTAAAGACTTAAATTATATCATAGATAAAGATTGTTCTATTAAAATTTTTACTTCTAAGGATAAAGAAGGTTTAGAGACTATTCGTCATGATACTGCGCATATAACAGCAATGGCTGTGCAAGAACTTTTTCCAGGAACCCAAGTTACTATTGGCCCAATTATAGAAAATGGATTTTATTATGATTTTTCAAGAAAAGAACCTTTCACAGTAGAGGACTTAAATAAAATTGAAATTAAAATGAAAGAAATTGTCGATAGAGACGTTCCAACTACAAGAGAAGTTTGGAGTAGAGATAAAGCAATAGCACACTTTAAAGAGAAGGGAGAAATATACAAAGCTGAAATTATTGAAAGCATTCCTCAAGGAGAAGATGTTTCTATATATTTTCATGGAGATTGGCATGACTTATGTAGAGGACCACACCTAGCATCAACAGGAAAAATTGGCAAATATTTTAAATTAACAAAAGTATCAGGTGCTTATTGGAGGGGTGACTCCAATAATGAAATGTTGCAAAGAATTTATGGAACAAGTTGGGCATCACAAAAAGACTTAGATGAATATTTAAAAAGAATAGAAGAAGCTGAAAAAAGAGACCATAGAAAACTGGGAAAAGAAATGGATTTATTTCATTTTAGAGAAGAAAGTCCAGGATCAGTTTTTTGGCATGAAAAAGGTTGGAAACTATTTCGAAAGTTGGTTGCTTATATGAGAAGTAGACAAGATAAGGCTGGCTATAAAGAAGTAAATACTCCTGAAATTTTAGATAGAGCTTTGTGGGAGAAGTCTGGCCACTGGGAAAAATATGGTGAGCACATGTTTACATCTCAAACACCTGATGAAAAAATATTTGCAATTAAACCAATGAATTGTCCAGGTCATGTTCAAGTATTTAATCAAGGCTTAAAGAGCTATCGAGATCTACCTCTAAGAATTTCAGAATTTGGAAAAGTTCATAGATATGAACCTTCAGGAGCACTACATGGGTTGCTAAGAGTTAGAGCCTTTACTCAAGATGATGCTCATATTTTTTGTACAGAGGATCAAATAACAGAAGAGTGTTTAATTGTGACAAATCTAATTTTAGATATTTATAAAGATCTTGGTTTTGAAAATGTAATATTAAAATATTCAGATAGGCCAGATTTGAGAGTTGGTGACGATAGCGTTTGGGATAAAGCAGAAAAAGCTTTATTAGATGCTGTTAAAGCATCAAAACTCAAATACACAATTAATAAAGGTGAGGGAGCTTTTTATGGTCCTAAAATTGAATTTGTTTTAAGAGATGCTATTGGTAGAGATTGGCAATGTGGAACCTTACAAGTAGATTTAAATTTACCAGAAAGATTAGATTCATCTTTTGTCGATAATGATGGAACTAAAAAAGTTCCAGTAATGCTTCATAGGGCATTGTTCGGTTCACTAGAAAGATTTATAGGAATACTTATAGAAAACTACGCAGGAAAATTTCCATTTTGGATAGCTCCTTTACAAGTAGTTGTAATACCTATTTCAGAAGAATTTGACACATATGCAAAAAAAGTTAATGAAAAAATTAATCATGCTGGCATGAGCTCTGAAGTAGATTTAAAAAATCATAATTTGAATTATAAAATTAGAGAACATTCTTTATCTAAAATACCACTTTTGTTGATTTGTGGTAAAAAAGAAGTTGACAGTAACTCAGTAACGATTAGAAGACTAGATACTAATGAACAAGAAAATATGGAATTAAACTTATTCTTAAAAAAATTCTCAGCTTTAAACAAAGCACCCTCAAACTAAGTGGCAGATTTTAAACAAAATTACTTTCAAAGAAGAACTAAAGACAGAGGGCCTAAGTCTAACAATAGAATTACTGCACCAGAAGTTCAAGTTATTGGAAGTGATGGTGATAATATAGGAATATTAAATACTAATGAAGCTATAGCAATGGCCAAAGAACAAGGTTTAGATTTAATAGAGATAGCTGCAAATGCAAAGCCACCCGTATGTAAGATTATTGATATGGGTAAATTTAAGTACGATGCTCAAAAAAAAGCAAATGTTGCAAAAAAGAAACAAAAAATTGTTTTGTTAAAAGAAATTAAAATGAGACCAGTCACAGAAACTCATGATTATGATTTTAAAGTTAAAAATGCCAAAAAATTTATTGGCAAAGGTGATAAAGTAAAATTTACTATAAGATTTAAAGGTAGAGAGTTACAACATTCACACTTAGGAAGAGAACTAATGAATAAAATAAAAGCTGATATGCAAGATATTGGCAAAGTAGAGCTGCATCCAAAGTTTGATGGAAAGCAAATGATCATGGTTATTCAGCCTTTATAAGACTTAATAGAGGTTGTAAATCTATTCCAATATTTGTATAAGACCGCTAAATTATGCCAAAATTAAAAACTAAAAGTTCAGCAAAAAAAAGATTTAAGATCTCAGCAACTGGCAAGGTTATGATGGCCCAAGCTGGAAAGAGACATGGAATGATCAAAAGAACAAATTCACAAATCAGAAAATTAAGAGGCACGACTGCTATGTCAAAACAAGATGGCAAAATAGTTAAATCATACATGCCCTACAGTTTAAGAGGATAAAATGGCAAGAGTAAAAAGAGGTGTAACAAGTCACGCTAAACATAAAAAAGTTTTAAAAGCTGTCAAAGGGCAATGGGGCAGAAGAAAAAATACAATTAGAGTTGCAAAGCAAGCTATGGAAAAGGCTATGCAATATGCTTACAGAGATCGTAGAACCAAAAAAAGAGAATTTAAATCTTTATGGATACAGAGAATTAATGCAGGCGTCAGGTCTGAAGGATTAACTTATTCAAAATTTATAAATGGATTATCTAAGTGTGGAATTAAGCTAGATAGAAAAATATTAGCTGAAATAGCATACGATAGCCCAGAAGCCTTTAAAACTATCGTACAAAAAGCTCAATCGGCACTAAATTAATCTTCACTATTGTTTTTCTTCGGTGAAGAAATAATCTCTCAATATGTCTGATATTAAAAAAATAAAAGATGAATTTCTTTTAAAGTTAAAAGAAAATTTAGATTTAAACCAAGTCAATCAAATTAAAACAGATCTATTTGGTAAAACTGGGTTGATTAGTTCTCAATTCAAGATGCTAGGAAAAGTAGCTGAAGAAGAAAGAAAGAAATTCGCATCAGATTTGAATTTAGTAAAAGATGAGCTCCAAGATTTAATAACTAAAAAAATTAACAACATCGAAACAAAAGAGATTAATCAAAAGTTAGAACAAGAAAAAATAGACATTACTTTACCAGAGAGACCTTTTATTCAGGGAAAAATCCATCCTGTATCTCAAGTTATAGATGAAATTTCTTCAATTTTTTCAGAAATTGGTTTTAGTGTTAAAGAAGGGCCTGATGTTGAAAATGAATATAATAATTTTACAGCATTAAATACACCTGACAACCACCCAGCAAGAGATATGCATGATACTTTTTATCTAGATGATAAAAAAGAATTATTATTAAGAACTCATACTTCTCCAGTTCAAATTAGAACAATGTTAAATGACAAACCACCTTTTAAAATAATAGCACCTGGTAGAACTTATAGATCTGATAGTGATCAAACACATACACCGATGTTTCATCAAGTAGAGGGATTACATATCGATAAAAATATTAATATGGGACATCTAAAGGGGTGTTTAAATTATTTTATAAAAGAGTTTTTTGAAATTAATAAAATTAGAATGAGATTTAGACCAAGTCACTTTCCTTTTACAGAACCTTCAGCTGAAGTTGATATTGGTTATGAAATCAAAGATGGAAAAATAGTAATTGGTGAAGGAGATAGGTGGCTTGAGGTTTTAGGCTGTGGAATGGTTCATCCAAATGTCTTAAAAAATGTAAAAGTAAACCCTAATGAATTTCAAGGATATGCATTTGGAATAGGCATAGATAGATTGGCAATGCTAAAGTATGGAATTAATGATCTAAGATCATTTTTTGATTGTGATTATAGATGGATAAATCATTTTGGATTTGATCCAATAGATGTGCCAACAAACTATAGAGGATTAAGCAGATGAAGATCACAACAAGCTGGCTTAAAGAACATTTAGATACTAAATTAAGTGAAAATCAAATTATTGATAAACTTACAGATGTTGGTTTGGAAGTAGAAAGTGTTGACAGCCAATTAGGTGAGTTAGATAAATTCATAATTGCTAAAATTTTAAAAGCAGAAAAACATCCAGATGCAGATAGACTCAGAGTTTGTGATGTAGATATTGGGCTAGGCAATCCTGTTAAAGTTGTTTGTGGTGCAACTAATGCAAAAGAAGGATTAATGACAATTTATGCACCACCGGGTGCTGTTGTACCAAAAAATCAAATGAAACTATTAGTAAGCAAGATAAGAGGTGTAACCTCTTATGGAATGCTTTGTTCAGAGGCTGAGCTCAACTTGTCAAAGGAGAGTGATGGCATTGCAGAACTTTCTACAAAAAAATATGAGAAGAAAATAGGGGAAAATTATTTTCCTAAAAATAGTATAAATATAATTGATATATCTATTACACCAAATAGGGCAGATTGTTTGGGAGTTAGGGGAATAGCAAGAGATTTAGCTACAGCAGGCTCTGGTACATTAAAAAAATTAAAAACAGAAAAGTTAGTTCAAAAAAAGAAACAAAAATTAAGCGTAAAAATAATTAAAGAAAAAAACCAAGGATGCACTTCTTTTGGAAGTTGTTTGATTGAAGGCGTAAAAAATATGGAGAGTCCAGACTGGCTAAAGAAAAAAATAATATCATTAGGTCAAAAACCTATCTCTGCAATAGTCGATATTACAAACTATGTAATGTTTGATTTAAACAGACCATTACATGCTTATGATGTTGATAAGATAGACAAAGGAATAATTATAAGAAATTCTAAGAAAGGTGAGAAATTTAAAGCCTTAGATGATAAAGATTACAATCTTGAAGATAATATGTGTGTTATTACAGATGACTCAGGCGTTTTAGGTTTAGGAGGAATAATTGGAGGAACAAGATCTGGAACTGAACTAGATACAAAAAATATATTAATTGAATCTGCTTATTTTAACCCAAGATCAATTAGAAAAACTTCTAAGATTTTAAATATAGACACTGATGCAAAGTTTAGATTTGAAAGAGGAATTGATCCATTATCAATAGAACAAGGACTTCAACGAGCTGCTGAATTAATCAAAAAAATCTGTGGAGGAGAAGTTAGTAAGTTCGATATTCAAAAAATAGAAAATGTGAAAAATAATTTTGTAAAATTTGATATACAGTTATTTGAAAAAATAACAGGTTTTAAAATTGATCAAAAAGAAATGATTAAAATACTAACTAGCCTGGGTTTTGAAATAAAAAAACAAAAAAAATTACTACTATTAACAGTACCTTCGTGGAGACCTGATATTAAACAGGAAGTAGATATAGTTGAGGAGTTAGTGAGAATTAAAGGCTATGATCAAATTAAGATAATCGAACCTGAAAAAATTAGAAATAAAAATACTTTAAACAAAACGCAAAAATTATTTCACTTTTTACAGAGATCTATTGCATCAAAAGGATACTTGGAAGCCATTACATGGTCTTTTACTGACAGTAAAATTAATCAACTATTTATTGAGAATAATAAAGAAATCAAAATAGTTAATCCTATAAGCACAGATTTAAATGTATTGAGAAGCTCAATTTTTTCAAATTTAATTATTAATCTAAATAAGAATATAGGAAGAGGATTTAAGGATTTATCAATATTTGAAATAGGTCCAACTTTTTCAGGATCTAAACCAGGTGAACAACAAACTGTAGTTAGTGGATTAAGGACTGGCAAACTATCTAGACAGAGCTGGTTAGAGCAAGGGAGGCTAGTTGATGTTTTTGATGTAAAAAGAGATGTTATTCAAAGCTTAGTTGAAGCTGGGTTCAATAAAGATAAATTCTATATTGATGACGAAACACCAAGCTATTATCATCCAGGAAAATCTGGAAGAATATTTCTTAATAAAGATAAAGAAAAAGTGGTAGCTTTTTTTGGTGATATTCACCCAAATATATTAAAAAAGTTGGATATTAAAGTTGAAACGTTAGTAGGGTTTGAAATATTTTTAGAAAATATAAAGCAACCAAAAAAATCATTAAAAAATCAAAAAACTCAATATAAGTACTCTGATTTTCAAAAATCAGAAAGAGATTTTTCTTTTACTTTAGATAAAAATTTTAAAGTCCAGGAATTAATAGATATAATTACTAATGTAGATAAAGATTTAATAAAATCTGTTAAAGTATTTGATGTCTATGAGGGTGAGAATATTGATAAAAACAAGAAGTCAATTGCATTAAATGTTACCATTCAATCTTCAGAAAAAACATTAAATGAAGAAGATTTAAATAAAATAAACCAGCTTATTATTTCAATTGTAGAATCAAAAACAGACGCAAAGATTAGATCGTAGTCATGACGAAAATTGATCACATCAGAAACTTTGCAATTATTGCCCACATAGACCACGGTAAATCAACTATAGCTGACAGAATAATTCATACATGTGGTGGCCTTACAGAAAGAGAAATGAAGGCACAAGTTTTAGACTCAATGGATATTGAGAGAGAAAGAGGGATAACTATTAAAGCTCAAACTGTTAAACTTAACTATAAAGCAAAAGATGGAAAAGAGTATATTCTAAACATTATAGATACTCCAGGACATGTAGATTTTAGTTATGAAGTCAGCAGGTCTTTGTATGCATGTGAGGGATCCATTTTAATAGTTGATAGCACTCAAGGAGTAGAAGCACAAACATTAGCAAACGTTTATCAAGCTTTAGATACTAAACATGAGATAGTTCCTGTTTTAAATAAAGTTGATTTGCCTGCTTCAGATTTAGAAAAAACAAAGACACAAATAGAAGATGTAATAGGTATAGATACTGAAAATGCCATACCTTGCTCAGGGAAAACAGGTGAAGGTATAGATGATATTCTAGAACAAATTATTATATCACTACCAGCTCCAGAAGGAGAAAAGGATGCAGATTTAAAATGTTTACTAGTTGATAGTTGGTACGACACTTACTTAGGAGTAGTTATTTTAGTTAGAGTTATTGATGGAAAAATTTCTAAAAATATGAAGATTAAAATGATGTCTACAAATCAAGAATATGTGATTGAAAAAGTAGGTGTATTCACTCCAAAAGCAACTGATGTTAACGGGTTAAATGCAGGAGAAATTGGCTTTATAACGACAGGTATAAAAATTTTATCAGAAACAAAAGTGGGGGATACTATTTGCGACGCAAGTAAACCACTTCAAGAAGCACTACCAGGATTTAAACCTAGTAAGCCAGTTGTATTTTGTGGATTATTTCCGGTAGATAGCTCAGAGTATCAAAAATTAAAAGATGGTTTAGGCAAGCTTCAATTAAATGATGCTAGCTTTTCGTACGAAGCAGAATCTTCTTCGGCTCTAGGATTAGGTTTTAGGTGTGGTTTTTTAGGACTTCTTCATTTAGAAATTGTTACCGAAAGGTTAGAACGAGAATTTGATATTAATCTACTAACTACAACACCTGGTGTTGTTTACAAAGTTCATATGAATAAAGGTGAAGTAATAGAACTACAAAATCCATCAAGCCTGCCAGAACCAACATTTATTAAATACATCGAGGAGCCATGGATAAAAGCAACTATTATTACACCTGATGAGTACCTAGGTGCCATAATAAAGGTTTGCCAAGATAAAAGAGGACTCCAGACTAACTTAAGTTATTCTGGGAATAGAGCAGTATTAAACTATGAAATTCCTTTAAATGAAGTTGTTTTTGATTTTAATGACAGATTAAAATCAATGACAAGTGGGTATGCTAGCTTCGACTATGAAATTATAGGTCATAGAGAGGGAGATTTAGTAAAACTTGGAATACTTGTGAATGCTGAGCCAGTAGATGCACTATCAATGATGGTACATAAAGATTTTGCTCAAAGTGTAGGAAGAGAAGTTTGTGAAAAATTAAGGGACTTGATTCCACGTCATAATTTTATGATTCCTGTACAGGCTGCAATTGGTGGAAAAATTATAGCAAGAGAAACGATAAAAGGTTTCAAAAAAGATGTTTTAACTAAAATTCATGGTGGTGGAGCTAGAGATAGAAAAAGAAAACTATTAGATAAGCAGAAAAAAGGAAAAGCTAGAGGTAAACAATTTGGAAAAGTAGAAATACCACAAGAAGCATTTATAGGTGTGTTAAAAATTAACAAAGAAAAATAAATGAAAATATTTGATTGTTTTTTATATAATGATGAGAATTTAATATTAGATATTAGACTCAATACCCTTAATACTTTTGTAGAAAAATTTATTATTGTTGAATCACAATATGATCATCAAGGAAATAAAAAAAAACTTAATTTTAAGATAGAAAATTTTAACAATTTTAAAGACAAAATAATTTATTTAGTTGTAGACAGTTTTCCCAAGGGTCTTACTAATTGGGAGAGAGAAAATTTTCAAAGAAACTATCTTACTAAAGGCTTAAGTACTGCTCTTGATGAAGACTATATTATGATATCTGATGTTGATGAAATACCAGATTTATCAAAAATTAAGGAAATTCAAAATTCAAAATTTACAGTATTTGAACAGAATATGTATTATTATAAAGTTAATATTATAAATCAAACAAATCCTAATTGGTATGGAAGCAGAATATGTAAAAAAAAATTTTTAAAATCACCACAATGGCTAAGAAACCAAAAGATTAAAACTTATTCATTTTGGAGATTTGATAAAATACGTTGGAATATTATAAAAAATGGAGGTTGGCATTTTTCATTTTTAATGACAGCAGAAGAGATAAAAAAAAAATTAAGCTCATATGCTCACTCTGAATTTAATAATGAAAAATATAACAATTTAGATAAAATAAAAAAATCAATAGCCAATAAATCAGATCTTTTTGATAGGCCTATTATTTATAAACAAATTAAATTTGATCAAACATTTCCAAATTATATTTTTAAGAATCAAGAAAAGTTCAAAAATTGGATTGTTTAATTATAAAATTTAATTAGGAGAGATGGCTGAGTGGTTTAAAGCGCACGCTTGGAAAGTGTGTGTACTGTTAAAGGTACCCAGGGTTCGAATCCCTGTCTCTCCGCCAGAAATTAAAAAAGTCCTTTAATATAGGGCCTTATTTAATGATATTATGTGAATTAATATGATTAATTTTCCTCTTTTTTTATAAAAATGTTATAATTAACTAACTTCCATTAAAAAATATGAAAAATAACTCCACATATCAAGCAGACTCCATTAAAGTTTTAAAAGGTCTTGAAGCTGTTAAAAAAAGACCAGGAATGTATATCGGTGACACCGACGATGGAACTGGTTTGCATCACATGGTTTATGAAGTTGTAGACAACTCAATAGACGAAGCTCTAGCAGGTCACTGTAAAAATATAAATGTTAAGATAAACGCTGATGGAACTATTACTGTTAGAGATGATGGTAGAGGAATACCTGTTGATATGCATAAAGGTGAAAAAATGTCTGCTGCAGAAGTTATTATGACACAACTTCATGCTGGAGGAAAATTTGATCATGATTCGTACAAAGTTTCAGGTGGCTTACACGGTGTTGGAGTTTCAGTTGTAAATGCATTATCAGAAAAATTAAAATTAGAAATAGATAGAGATGGAAATAGATATTTTATTGAGTTTAAAGATGGAACCTCAAAAGCACCACTTAAAGTTATAGGTAAATCAAAAGAAACTGGAACTCAAATAACATTTTTGCCATCAAAAGAAATTTTCTCTTCAATAAAATTTACTCCAAATATTATTATTAAAAGAATGAGAGAGCTAGCATTCCTTAATAAAGGAATAAAAATAACAATTAACGACTTAACCCAAAAAAAAGAAAAAATAATTGTATTTAAATTTGATGGCGGTGTTTTAGAATTTGTTGATTTTTTAGATGAAAAAAGAGAAAAACTTATAAACAAAACAGGAAATGATTTATTTAAAAAACCAATTTATATTGAAGGTAAAAAAGATAATATTGAAATTGAATGTTCTTTAAAGTGGAACGCAAGCTATGGTGAGGATATTTATCCTTACACAAATAATATTTATCAAAAAGATGGTGGTACTCATTTATTAGGATTTAGAAGTGCATTAACGAGAGTAATCAATAAATATGCATCAGAACATAATTTATTAAAGAAAAATAAATTAACAATATCAGGTGATGACATTAAAGAAGGTCTTACATGTGTTATTTCAGCAAAAATACCCGATCCAAAATTTTCCTCTCAAACAAAAGATAAGCTGGTTTCCTCTGAAGTGAGAATGATTGTAGAAAGTATTGTTAGCGAAAAATTATCAATATGGTTTGATCAAAATCCTACAACATCTAAAGTAATCTTAGCAAAAGTAATGCAAGCAGCATTGGCAAGAGATGTGGCTAGAAAAGCTAGAGAAAATGTAAGAAGAAAAGGAGCCTTAGAATTAAGTGGCCTACCTGGAAAATTAGCTGATTGCCAAATAGGAAAACAAGAAGGAACAGAATTATTTATAGTCGAAGGAGACTCTGCAGGTGGTTCAGCAAAACAAGGTAGAAACAGATCAAACCAGGCAGTTTTACCATTAAGAGGAAAAATTCTGAATACTTATGTTGAGGAAGTTGCTCTAAAAAAAAATAATAATAGAGATGGTAATGAATATAGAACAAAATCATTGGCTAAGATGATGTCATCTAATGAGGTTGTAACTTTAATTAATGCACTTGGGCTCGATCCAAAGAATGAAGAAATAGATTTAAAAGACTTAAGGTATGGAAAAATTATTATTATGACCGATGCCGATGTTGATGGATCACACATTAGAGCTTTATTGTTAACGTTTTTTAACAACAAACCATTTAATAAATTAATTGAAAATGGACATGTTTACCTTGCTCAACCACCTTTATTTAAAATTAACAAAGGTACAAAAGGGATTTACATTAAAGACGAAAATGAATTAGAAAATTATATTTTAAAAAATAACAAAGGTCTGCAAAAAATTAAAAAAGGAACAAAAGAATTCATTAAAGCTTATGATGAAGAAAAATCTAGAATGAGCATTCAA
Organism: Candidatus Pelagibacter sp. Uisw_099_02; assembly: GCF_047727625.1. GTDB lineage: Bacteria > Pseudomonadota > Alphaproteobacteria > Pelagibacterales > Pelagibacteraceae > Pelagibacter. The sequence continues at coordinate 47,467 of NZ_CP159822.1, forward strand.
AGATTCAAGGGACTAGGTGAAATGAATCCAGAAGAATTATGGAGTACTACACTAGACCCCGAAACAAGAAACTTGTTACAAGTACAATATTCAAAAGATCTAAAAAAAGATCAGAATCTTATTCATACCCTGATGGGTAATGATGTTGCTTTAAGAAAAGATTTTATTGTTTCAAATGCAATTAATGTTCAAAATTTAGACATTTAATAATGAAGTTTTTTGAAACTTCAAAATATTTTTCATTAAAAAAATCTACATATATCAACCTAAGATGGATAGCTATTATTGGTCAGTTGATTACTGTAAATATAATTTATTTTATCTTTGATTTTAAATTTAATATAATTTTAGAAAATTTAATAATTTCAATTGGAATACTAAGTAACCTTTATTTGATTTATATTAATAAGAATACTCAGTTACTTGATAAAACCGCATTTTTATTCTTATTAATTGATATCTTACAATTAAGTTGTTTAATTTTTTTAACAGGAGGAATTGCAAATCCTTTCTCAATTTTTTTAATAATCCCAATTATTTTTTCATCTTCAAACCTAGGGTTTAAAAGTAATTTTCTATTAGTAAGTATTACTATTTTGATAATTATTTTACTTACCTTTTTTCATATGCCACTACCTTACCCTGTAAATGAACATTTTCACGTTGATGGATACTATTACTACTCTATGCCTATAGCATTAATTATTGCTTTAATCTTTTTAAATTATTTTGCTTTAATGTTTGGTAAGGAGTCTAGAATTAGAAAAGAAGCTTTGAATAAAATGGAAGAGATTATGTCAAAAGAACAAGAGCTGTTGTCATTAGGAGGTCAAGCTGCAGCAGCTGCTCATTCATTAGGTACACCATTTTCTACAATAAAGATTATTTCTTCAGATTTATTAAATCAATTTAAAGACAATGTTGAAGCTAAAAAAGATATTGACCTTTTGATGAGTCAGATAGAAAGATGCAGTGAAATATTAAAAAAATTAACATTAGATCCTATTATTGAAGATAATTTTATTGATAAAGATTTATCTATAGCTGATTACCTGAATGAAATTGTAAAGTCTTTTAAGGAAACAAGTAAAAAAAAATTTGTTATAAATTTTTCAGAAAACTTAAATATATTACATATTAGTAAATCCATTGAGATAGTTTATGGATTAAGAAATTTTATTGGTAATGCTAATAAATTTTCGAAGAGTAAAGTTTTTATAGGTTTGAAAAGTAATAATGACAATACTGAAATTATAATCGAAGATGATGGCGAAGGTTACCCCAACGATGTATTAAGAAAAATTGGTGAGCCTTATATTAAATCATATAAATCTTCTATAAAATCTAAATCAGGATTAGGTCTTGGTATTTTTATAGGCAAAACCTTACTTGAAAAAAATTATGCAGATATTTTATGTAGAAATTCAACAACAAGAGGTGGCGCAGAAGTTAATATCAAATGGAAGAATAAAGATCTTTTAAGCCTTTAGTGTAATTTATTTTTATTTTCAAATAATCCAGCTAGTTGTGAAATCATTACATCTCCAAGTTCATGTACATCTGTTATCTTGATAGCTTTATCATAGTATCTAGAAACATCATGCCCAATACCAATAGCTAAAATTTCAACATCACTTTTGTTTTCTATAAATTTAACTATTTTTTTTAAATGTTTTTCAAGAAAGTCTCCAGAATTAACAGATAAAGTAGAGTCGTCCACTGGTGCTCCATCTGAAATCACCATTAAGATTTTTCTTTCTTCTCCTCTTTTTTTAATTCTATTATAAGCCCAAGATATAGCCTCTCCATCAATATTTTCTTTTAAAAGTCCTTCTTTAAGCATTAAACCTATATTATTTTTAGCTTGTCTCCATTGAGTGTCTGCACCTTTATAGACTATGTGTCTTAAGTCATTAAGTCTTCCAGGGCTTTTTGGTTTATCATTTTTAGCCCAAGCTTCTCTACTTTTTCCACCTTTCCAGTTTTTAGTAGTAAAACCCAATACTTCAACCTTAACCGAACATCTTTCCAGGGTTCTAGAAAGTATATCTGCACAAAGTGCTGCAATTGTTATAGGACGCCCACGCATTGATCCTGAATTGTCGATTAACAAAGTTACTATGGTATCTTTAAAATCAAGATCTTTTTCTTTCATAAAAGATAGTGAATTATAAGGGTCCATTATAATTCTTGTTAATTTAGAGCTATCTAATAAACCTTCTTCTAAGTCAAATTCCCAAGCTCTATTTTGCTTTGCCAGTAGTTGTCTTTGTAATTTATTTGCAAGTTTAGTTATTAGATCCTGGAAACTAACAAGTTGTTGATCTAAACTTTTTCTCAATCTTTGCGCTTCTTTTATATCCTCTAAGGTTTCAGCTTTTGCAATTTCATCAAATTCTGTAGTAAAGATTTTGTATTCTTGATCTACATTATTTGAATTAGTTTTTTGCATTACATTTTCTGTGTCCTCTTTAAGAGATTCAGAATCTTCCATTTGTTTATCTGTTTGATGGTCACTAAGGTCGAAACCTGCTTCTAAACTTGTCTGTGTTTCATTTTGCTTATTTTCATCTTTTTTCCCATCTGACTGATTCTCATCATCATTTTCAGATTTGTTTTCTTGTTCATTATCCTTTTGATCATCATCTTCGTTATTATCATCATTACTTGAATTAAAAACATCCATATTTTGAAGGATTTCTGAAAATTTCAAACTATAGTTATCTTGATCTTCTAAATTTTTATTTAAAAAATCTAAATGCTTATCAATAGAGGAGGTAAAATCATTTTCCCAAAAACTTAACATTTTTGAAGACACAGCATTAAGCTCTAAATTTAAAAATTTTTTTAACATATAAAGCTCAAAAGCTTCTGTTACAGGAACATCTTCTTTGTTTTTTAACTGACCTTTATGAGTTGAAATTATTTTCTGGTTATAATTTTCAATTAAATTTTTTTTAACTCCTTTAAGCATTTTTCCACCCAAAATTTCATACCTAATTTTTTCTGCAATATTGTATAGTGACTTACATGATGGATTATTAGGCAAGTTTTTATTAAATATTTCTTTATTTGAAAACTTCTTTTTAAGTGCACCTGAATCTGTTTCTGCTCTTAATCTAACAAAATCATTTTTATTCGATAAATTTGTTACATCAAAAAAGTCTATTTTTTTTGATGTTAAATCTTTATCAATTTTTTTGATATCTATTTTGTAATCTTCAGAAATTACTTTTGCGGTAGAGATTAGAGCTTGTTTAAATTGTTCTTTAAAATTATCTTCTTTATTGCTCATTTAAATCTGAATATTGACCATCGATTCTGGCAGTTCGTCACCAAAACATCTTTGGTAGTATTCAGCTATAGTGTTCTTTTCTATATCATCACATTTGTTTAGGAATGTAACTCTAAAGGCATATCCTGTATCTTTAAAGATTTCTGCATTCTCAGCCCAATGTAATACAGTTCGTGGACTCATAACTGTTGAAATATCTCCTGCTATAAAACCTTTTCTAGTTAAAGAGGCTACCTTAATCATGCTGGATACTTTTTCTTTACCTTTGGGGTTGTTTAAATTCTTATTCTTTGCCAAAATAATTTCCATTTCTCGATCAAGGCTTAAGTAATTTAAAGATGTAACGATATTCCATCTATCCATCTGTCCCTGGTTTATCTGTTGTGTACCATGATATAGTCCAGTCGTATCTCCCAATCCAACTGTATTAGAGGTTGCAAATAATCTAAAAAATTTATTTTGTTTTATCACTTTGTTTTTATCCAAAAGAGTAAAATTCCCTTCGGCTTCTAATACTCTCTGTATAACAAACATCACATCTGGTCTTCCAGCATCATATTCATCAAATACAAGAGCGACAGGATTTTGAATAGACCAGGGTAAAATGCCTTCTTTAAATTCTGTAACTTGTTTTCCATCTTTTACAACAATCGCATCTTTGCCAATAAGATCAATTCTACTTACATGACTATCTAGGTTTACTCTAATACAAGGCCAGTTTAATCTTGCAGCAATTTGTTCGATATGTGTTGATTTGCCAGTTCCATGGTATCCCTGAACTAAAACTCTTTTATTAAATGCAAATCCAGATATGATTGCCAATGTAGTGTCTCTATCAAATTTATAATTTTTATCTATTTCAGGTACATATTCACTTTTTTTTGAGAAAGCATCAACTTCCATATCCGAGTCAATTCCAAAACTTTGTTTTAAAGATATCTTTATGTCTGGTTGTATATTTAAATTAGGTGTCAATTTTTTTCCTATATGTATTTTTTAGCTGAGTGTAAGCTAAAGTAATTAGTTTAAGTTTTTCTTCGTATTCTTTATTTCCTAAATTAATATCAGGGTGAAATTTTTTGACAAGGGTTTTGAATTTATCCTGTATTTGTTCCCATTTTAAACCAACAGAAACACCCAGAATGCTAAAAGCTTTAATATCATTAGCATCAAATTTGAATTGATTCATATGATTGTATTCACCTCTAAGTTTAGTCTTATCAAACTCATCCTTTAAGGTATTGTTCCAAAGAACTTTAAAAAAGTTATCCGAAGAACTAAAACTTTGAGTAGGTTTGTGCCAAGTCATATCTGACTTTAAAAAATCAAATACTTGCTCATCATCCATTCCTTTAAAATAATTCCAATTTTTGTTAAATTCTTTAACGTGAGGTAAGCAAAGTAGCCTGTAGCTTTTACTATTATCTTTCTCAATTGGTGCCTTGTATTCACCAATTTGAGAACAATTATTCCAGTCACAAATATTTTTCATGTTATATAATAATAAAATAATACTTATGAATATAAATGAATTAATTGCAATTGTTAAAAATAAGCTTGAAATGGAAATTGTTATTCAGAGTCTTGAAATTGAAGATAAGAGCTTCTTACATAAAAATCATAAGGGTCACCAAGAGGGAAAATTTCACCTAAAGTTAATAATAAATTCAGAAGAACTTGGTAAAATAAGTAAGATAGCTTCAACTAAAAGAATCTATAGTATTTTAGATCTCGAGTTAAAAGAGTATATTCACTCAATTCAAATTCTACTAAATTAATTCTTTCTTTAAAAAGAGACTAATATTTTTTTCATTAAACTGTAGTTTATATATTGGAGATCCTATCTTCTTAAGTAGGACCAAATTAATTTTATGTGTATTATTTTTTTTGTCTTTCTTCATAAAGGACAAAATTTTATTTAAATGTTTTATAGAAAAAAACTTATTGATGTTCTTTGGAAGGTTTAATTTATTTAAATGGTTTTCAATTAAGTTAAATTCTTTAATATCTAAAATATTATTTAATAAACTAAATTTTGCTGCTGTTTTAATGCCCAATATAACCGCCTCCCCATGGTTAAGTTTTTTTGAATATCCTAGAGTTGCTTCGTATGCGTGAGCAAAAGTATGTCCAAAATTTAAAATTTTTCTAAGACCTATTTCTTTTTCATCAGCTTCAACAATTTTCTTTTTAATAGAGCAACTTTTAAAAATTGCTTTTTCTATTAAAGGACTCTTAAGATTCAAAACTTGAGAACCATTTTTATCTAAAAAACTAAAAAATTTTCTATCAGCAATTATCGCATGTTTTAAAATTTCTCCATAGCCACATACAATTTCTCTTTTAGGTAGAGACTTCAGAAAGATAATGTCAGAAATAACTAAACTAGGTTGATAAAATGCACCAATTAAATTTTTACCATATTTGCTATTTATTCCAGTTTTACCACCAATCGAGGAATCAACTTGTGACAACAAAGTGGTAGGTATATTGATAAATTTTAATCCTCTTTTGAACATGCTGGCTGCAAAACCAGACACATCACCAGTGATACCGCCTCCGATGGAAATAACACAGTCATTTCTATTAAAATTTTTACTTAGTAGGATAGATAAAATATTATTTATACTCTTTTGACTTTTGTTTTTTTCGCTAGAGTTAAAGTAATAAACAGATATTTTTTTTTTAGGTAAAGAGTTTAAGATTTTATTTATTAGCTTTTTAGGTACATTTTTATCAGCAACAACAAGACATTTGTTGAAGTTAACTAAATTTTTTTTTAAAATTAGTTTTAGTTTATTTAAGATATTATACCCTATAAAAATTGGATATTTTTGATTACCAGTTTTTATCTGCAATTTAATTAAGCTCATAAATTTTTATAACTTTTTTTACTATCTCAGTTTTTGTAAGTTTATTACAGTTTATTTTAAAATTTGACTTTGCATATATTTTTGACCTATTTTTAATCATTTTTCTTATTTCTTGGTCTGTAGACTCAAATGCAAGAGGTCTTTTTTTACTACCCTTAATTCTTTTAGTTAAAATTAATTCATCCCAATTAAGCCAAAATGAGAAATGGTCTGTAAGAATTTTTTTCCTAATTTTGTCATTAATAAATGCACCACCTCCAAGTGCAATGACACTTTTAATTTCTTTCAAAGATCTAAGTGTAATTTTTTCTTCAAGATTTCTAAAATAAATTTCACCTCTCTTCTCAAAGATTTGCGAAATACTCATTTCAGCATTTTCTACAATCAAACTATCTATATCAATGAATGGAAGATTTAGTTCCTTAGAAACTAACTTGCCAATAGAGGATTTTCCAGACCCCATCATGCCTAAAAAAACAAGGTTTTTATTTGAATTCATAAACTTTCTTTATTGAAAAAACACAAATATGTCTTAATTTGAAATTAATAGAGAATATATGCAATTTTCAAAAAATACAAGTACCGGCAAAAGTAAAAGCTTTTTAATTAAAATGTTAATAGTTTTAACAGTTATTTTTGGTGCAGTGATATTGTTAGGCAAAGTTGATTTTCCATCCCCTATTAAAGAAATTGAAAAAATTATTCCAAATGAAAACCTTAAAATTGTTAAATAAAAAATATTTATTAGTTACTATTTTTTATTTTTTTTTTGGATTTACTGCTCAATCTCAAGAACCCATTGATATATGGAGCACTGAAGATAAAAAAGTTACAGAAAATCTTGATGTGACTGAAAATATTGAGGAAAAAAATATTGTAAAAGAGAATAGCATTTATGAGATGCAATCAAAAAAAAATTTTGAATTAAAGATAAAAGAAGATCAAACATTGATTTCAAATGAAATCAAAATTGTAGGTTTGTATGATCCTGCAGAAAATGGACTAAATATTAATATGTGGTCTAATTCAAATGGTGATCAAATCTTAAGTATATTCAAAAGAATTAATAAAATGCAGCTCTCAAAAGATGCTTCAGAAATTTTAGATATATTACTTTTAACAAACGCTTATTACCCAGAAATAAATATATCAAAAAATCAATTTATAGAATTAAAATCAAAGTGGTTTATTAAAAACTCTAACCTTCAGTTAATCGAAAATTATTTATTAAAAAATCAAATTATTAATGAACATCCAAAACTTGCTAGATTGTTGGTAGATGATTATCTTTCTAGATCTCAAGTTAAAAAAGCATGTGAAATTTTTTCTAAAATTCAAGATACTATTCAAGATGATTATTTATCAAAATTTAATATTTATTGTTTGATTAATAATAACAAAAGAGAAGAAGCTCAATTATTGCTAGATTTAAAAAAAGAACTTGGTTTCAATGATAAATTTTATGAAAAAAAAATAAGTTATTTAATGGGCTATACTGATCAGCCAGATTTAGAAGTTTCAGAAAAAACTATTTTAGAATTTCATTTATCCCATAGAACTAACCCTCAATTTAAATTTGAACCAAATAGCTCTACTTCTAAGAAAATTTGGAAATACTTATCAACATCAAATTTATTAGATAACATTAAAGATATAGAGCTTACAGATTTAGATAAAATTAGTAGTATTGAAAAAGCCACACATGAAAAACATTACGTGGAAAAAGAATTATTTCAACTTTATAAAAGATTTCAATTTAATATTAATCAATTATTAAATATTAAGGAATCCACAAAAGTATTATCAGCCATTGAATCAAGAGCATTAATCTATCAAGGAATTTTAATTACAACTGAAATTAACAGTAAACTTATACTAATAAATGCTTTAAAGAATTCATTCATAAATGAAGGTATTGAAAATGCATTTGATGTTGAGCTAAGAGCATTTTTAAAAGAAATTGATAAAGAGGAAGTTCCTTCAAATTTTACTTTATTTTATAACAATTATATAGACTCAGATAAAACTGAACTTACTAATATTAAAATAAATAATAAAATTTTACATCAATCAAAATTGATTAATTATTTTAAGGGTGAAGGGTCATTAAAAAAAACAAGCAAAGATTTAAATGATTTATTAAAAAAAATAAAAAAAAATAAAAAATACTTCTTTTCAAAGAAAGATATTATTTTAGTTGAGGCTTTTAAATCAGATGGAATTAAGGTTTCAGAAAAATTCAAAGATCTTTATGAGGTAAAAGAATCAGAAATGCCATCTGATATTCAAATATTTATTAATAGTGGTGATATGGCTGCTGCTATGCTTAGAATTGTTGAGGTTATTGGACAAGATGAGTTACAAAATATTGATGAAGACACCCTATATTTTATAATTAGTACACTTAATCAGCTAGATGCAGACCCATTAAGAAATAAAATTCTTCTTAAAATTCTTCCTTTAAAAGTTTAAAATTTATAATAAAATAATTATGAAATATGTCAGTTAAAACAATTTTAACAGAACCAAATAAGTTATTACGTCAAGTATCAAAACCAGTTGACAGTGTAAGTGATAAAGAAAGAGAGCTAATGGATGATATGCTTGATACAATGTATGATGCACCTGGTATTGGACTAGCAGCTATCCAGATTGGAGTTCCTAAAAGAATTATAGTCATGGATGTCAGTAGAGACGAAGATAAAAAAAAACCAATGTATTTTGTCAACCCTGTAATTAAAAATAAAAATAAAGAGAAGGCAAAATATGAGGAAGGGTGTTTATCTGTACCAGATCAATTTGCAGAAATAGAAAGACCTAATGCATGTGAGATTGAATATTTAGATTATCATGGAAAAAAACAACTATTAAAAGCTGATGGATTATTAGCAACTTGTATTCAGCATGAAATGGATCATCTAGAGGGAATTTTGTTTATTGATTATTTATCAAAACTTAAAAAATCAATGATTATAAAGAAACTCTCTAAAGTAAAAGTTAATAGAAAGATTCTTTAGAAGATGTTGAAAAAAATTGTCTTTATGGGAACACCATTTTTTGCTGTACCAATATTAAAATCGTTGTACCAAAATGGATATTCTGTATCAGTAGTGTATACGCAACCACCTCAAAAATCGCAAAGAGGACAAAGGATTAATAAATCTCCTATTCAGGGAATTTCTGAAACGTTAAAAATAGAATATAGAACGCCTATTTCATTAAAAAATAACAAGGAAGAGTATAATTATCTAAAGGAACTAGATGCAGATATAGCAATTGTTGTTGCTTATGGACAAATTATTCCAAAAGAATATTTAAGTTTAGTTAAGAAAGGTTTTATTAATATTCATGCCTCATTACTTCCAAAATGGAGAGGAGCAGCACCTATTCAAAGATCAATTATGAAATTAGAAAAAGAAACAGGTATTAGTATTATGAAAATAGGAGAAAAATTAGATGCAGGACCTGTTTGTAATTCTTATAAGATAGAGATCAAGATTAATGATAATTCAGAAACCATAGCTGAAAAACTATCTGCACTAGCTGCAGAAAAAATATTAGATAATATTGATGAAATTCTAGAAGATAAAATAGAATTTAAAGAACAAAACAATAATGAAGCAACTTATGCAGCTAAAATTGAAAAAATAGAAGGCCAAATAGAATGGGACAAAGCAGCAGAAAATATTATTGGTAAAATCAATGGATTATATCCAAGTCCTGGTGCTTTTTTTATTTACAATGGAGAAAGGTACAAAATTTTAAAAGCAAGCCTCGCGTATGGTAGTGGTGAAATTGGTGAGGTGTTAGATAGTTATCTAGAGGTTAGTTGTGGTAATAAAAAATCAATTAAAATTCTTGAAATTCAAAGACAAGGTAAAAGACCACAAAATATTGGTGAATTTATGCTTGGATCACAGATTAAAAAAGGTTCAAACCTAAATAATGCTTAGATATCAAATACTAATTGAATATGTTGGAACTAATTTTATTGGCTGGCAAATTCAATCTAAAGGAAAATCAATTCAAAAGTCAATTCAAAAAAAACTATCTGAACTCTTAAAAGAAAAAATATTATTAACTGGATCTGGTAGAACAGATGCGGGGGTACATGCTATTGAACAATCAGCACATTTCGAATGTAAAAAAAAAATTCAAAATCTAGATAAATTTTTAAAATCAATAAATCATTTTGTAAACGATATGAATATTTCAATTATAAAAATAAAAAAAAGAAATTTAAATTTTCATGCTAGGTTTTCAGCAAAACAAAGGATTTATAAGTATGTAATTTTTAACCGATTGAGCAGACCTTCTTTAGAAAAAGAAAGAGGATGGCATATTATTAAGGAATTAGACATCTCATTAATGAAGAAAGGTGCAAAAAAACTTTTAGGCACGAAGGACTTTTCAACATTCAGAGCATCAAGCTGTAATGCTAAAAGTCCAATTCGAACTATGAAATTAATTAAGATAAAATCAAACAAAGGAAGAATTGAAATACAATTTAAATCTCAATCATTTTTGCAACAACAAGTTAGATCAATGGTGGGTTGTTTAAAGTATTTAGCTGAAAAAAAATGGGATTTAAAAAAATTTGATTATGTTTTAAAATCAAAAAAAAAAATACTTTGTGCTCCACCTGCGCCGGCTGAAGGACTATTTTTAGAAAAGGTTATTTATTAAAGTTTTGTTGACCAATACTGAATTTTTTATTAATTCTCCATCTGGACTCAGCTCGAACAATATATCCACAACAATTTTTAGAACGGCACTTACATGGAAATTGTTTATAGTCTTCATCGTAACCAAAACCATAATCAGCTGTTATCTCTTCATCTTTTTTAATATCTTTTATAGCAACAACCCATAATTTTAAGCCAGTCCCATTATAATCGCAGTTGTTAGAGCAGGAGTGATTTATTAAACGTGCAGTGTTCCAAGAAACATCACCATCCATGTCGTACTTTTTATTTAAATTAAATAAATAGATAGGCTTTGCATTGTCAAATTTTTGTGATTCTTCCGTTTGTTTCTTGGTAATAATTTTACCAACATAATCAATAATTCTAGTACCTTCTTTGATATCTTTTGTAGCGTATAGACCACGACCCTTTTTATCAATGTTAGACTTTTTAATTTTATAAAGTTTCATTGTGAATTCTTTAATGCGTATTGAGAAATTATCAATTAAATTCTAGTAAAGCTTTTACATGCATCTCAGTGCTTTCTTGAAGTGCTAATAGATCGTATCCACCTTCTAAAATTGACACTACTTTTCCATCACAATATTTTTTGGATAGTTCGAGTGTCCTTTTAGTAATATTATAAAAGTCTTTTGATTCTAATTGGAATTGTGCTAATGGATCGTCTTTATGGGCATCAAACCCTGCAGAAAGTAAGATAAATTCAGGTTTAAATTCTTTAATTTTCTTTAGTACAAATTCATAGGCATTTAAATATTCTTTTGAGGTTGTTCCAGCTGGCAAGGGAATATTCAATATATTGTTATGTTTTCCTTTTTCATCATTCGTGCCTGAACCTGGATAATAAGGGTATTGATGAGTGGATATGTATAGAACTTTTTCATTATCGTAAAAAATATCTTGAGTACCATTTCCATGATGTACATCAAAATCAATAATTGCTACCTTTTTTAGTTTGTATTTATTTATAAGGTAATTAGCTCCAACAGCCACATTGTTATAGATACAAAAACCCATAGCTTTATTTTTCTCTGCATGATGCCCTGGAGGTCTAACGGCACAAAAAGCGTTTTTAAAATTTTTATTTTGAACACCATCAATAGCTGTAATAATTGAACCTACGGCATCTGACGTAGCATCCTTACTTCCTGGTGAAACAATCGTATCTCCATCTAAAAAAGATAATCCTTTTTCAGGAAAAGATTTTTCTACGAAATTTATATAATTAAAATTGTGAGTTATTTCTAAAAGTGATCGGTCAAATTTAGAAGGTTTTTTCCAAACTAAATCTTTATTATCTAATTTTTTAAAATTATCGATAACTACTGTAACTCTATCAATTTTTTCTGGATGGCCATCGCCTGTATTATGATTCTGATAAGTGTCAGAGGTTATTAAACCAGTTTTCATTTAAAATAATTTTCTAAAATATTATAATATATTTTAGTCAATTTTTTTAGATCTGAAATAGATACTGCTTCATCTACTTTATGCATTGTTTTACCCACTAGACCAAATTCTAAACATGGAGCAATTTTTCTAATAAATCTTGCATCTGAAGTTCCACCTGTTGTAGAAAATTGAGGTTTAATTTTTGTGATTTTTTTTATTACATCTTGAATCATGTAAGTTGTTTTATTGGGCTTAGTTAAAAATGCCTCACCTGATACTCGATACTCAGTTTTAAAATTAGATTTATTTTTTTTAGTAACTTTTTTGAAAATTTTATTTAATCTATTCTTTAAGCTAGAAGAAGAATGTTTATTGTTAAATCTTATGTTAAAAGTAGCTTTTGCAAGCCCTGGAATAATATTATCTGCTGTATTATCGATATTAATTTTAGTTACTTCTAAATTTGTTGGTTGAAAATCTCTTGTTCCTTTATCAAATTTTATTTCTTTTATTTCATTTAGTATTTTGATCAATGAAGTTGATGGATTTTTAGCACGATGAGGATATGCAACATGACCTTGAGTTCCAATTATAGTTAATTCAGCATTGATACTTCCTCTTCTACCAATTTTAATCATTTCACCAAGTTTATTAGGGTTTGTTGGCTCACCAACCAAGCAAAAATCTATTTTTTCTTTTTTCTTTTTTAAGTAATCAACTACTTTTTTAGTACCATTAATTGCAACACCTTCTTCATCGCCAGTTATTAATAAACTAATTGATCCGTTAATTTTTTTATTATTTAATACAAAGTTATTTACTGCAACAACCCAGCTTGCAATTGCACTTTTCATGTCATTAGCTCCTCTACCAATAAGATGATTTTTTTTAATAGCCGGACTAAAAGGTTTAATCGTCCAATCTTTTATATTTCCTGGAGGTACTACATCTAAGTGACCAGCAAACATAAAGTTTGGTTGAGAGTTACCCAATCTTGCATATAGGTTTTTAACTGGTTTAGAATTTTTATCTTTAAACTCTAGAATCGTACATTTAAATCCAATAGCAGTTAATTTTTTAGATAAGAATTTCATTATTCCAGCATCAACAGGTGTAATGCTTGGAAATCTTATTAGCTCTTTAGCTAATGTGATTTCATTATAAGTTGGCATTTAGTCTCTTAATAGGTCGTTAATAGAAGTTTTAGATCTAGTTTTTTCATCAACTTGTTTAATAATTACCGCACAATATAAAGCAGGACCTTTACCATCTTTACTTGGAAGACTGCCTGGTACTATCACTGAGTACGGTGGAATTTTTCCATAGATTACTTCACCAGTTTCGCGGTAAACAATTTTTGTAGATTGACCAATAAATACACCCATAGATAATACAGATCCTTCTCCAACAATCACTCCTTCAACTATTTCTGAACGAGCCCCAATAAAACAATTATCTTCGATGATAGTGGGGTTAGCTTGCATTGGCTCTAATACACCTCCAATTCCAGCACCACCTGATATGTGGCAATTCTTTCCTATTTGTGCACAAGACCCTACAGAAGCCCAAGTATCCACCATAGTTCCTTCATCTACATAAGCTCCAATATTTACAAAGCAAGGCATTAGTACTGCGTTCTTTCCAATAAAAGACCCTTTTCTAACTGGAGAATTTGGAACCATTCTAAAACCAGCTTTTATATGATCTTCCTTAGTCCAACCTGCTGTTTTACCTTTTAGTAAATGAGACTTATCATACCAACTACTATATGGGCCGCTCAATGAATCCATATCATGAGTTCTAAAACTTAACATTATTGCTTTTTTAACCCACTGGTTAACTATCCACTCATTACCATTTTTTTCAGCAACTCTTAGCTCCCCTTTATCAACAAGTTCAATCGTTTGATTGATGGTATCTAATATAGACTTATCTGATTTATTATTGATGGAGTCTTTATTGTCCCAAGCTGCATTGATAATGATTTCAAATTCTTCCATAGTTTTATTTTATCGTTAGTAGGTTAGTTTCATTGTGCTTTTAATATATTAATTTCTTGAAGAAAAGAAGGCAAGTTCTTAATCTTATAATCAATATATGCTTTATCTGCATCTTTTTTTGCAAATACTTCATCATTCTCAAGCCAGCAAGTTTTCATTCCTAGGTTTTTAGCTTGTTCTAAATTATGAGCGATATCTTCAATCAATATTGATTTTGTTGGATCAAGATCAAATTTTTCTACTATCTCTTTATAAGGTTCAATTTTTGGTTTTGGAATAAAATTAGCATCAACAATATCAAATGCTCCATCAAACAACCCATCTATACCTAATTGTTTAGTTACATTTTCTACATGCGCATGAGAACCATTGGTAAAGATATATTTTTTTTCTTTAATTTTAATTAATTCTTCTCGTAATAATTCATCTTTAGGAAGCCAGCTAATATCAATATCATGAACAAATTCTAAAAATTCATGTGGATCAATCTTATCGTGATTCATTAATCCTGATAATGTTGTTCCATATTCATAGAAGTATTCTTTTTGAATTTCTCTTGCTTTAATTAAATCGACATTAAATTTCTTTGAAATAAAAGAAGACATCTTTTTATCAACTTCAGAAAAAACCTTTGTTTGTCCAGAATACAAAGTATTATCTAAGTCGAATAGCCAGTATTTAGTATCAATTAAATTTTTCATTCTCTAATTAAAGTTCCTGAACCTTTATCAGATAATAGTTCAAAAAGGAGTGAGTGATTTTTTCTTCCATCAATTATTACAACTGCCTTAACCCCATTACTTGCAACATCTAGACAATTCTTAATTTTAGGTATCATTCCACCAGAAATTACCTCTTGATTAATTAATTCATTAGCTTTTTTAGAATTAATTTCAGAGATTAGTTTTTTTTCACTATCTAATACGCCCTCAACATCACTAATGATCATTAACCTTCTAGCTTTTAGCTCAATTGCGATTGATCCTGCGGCGGTATCAGCATTTATATTAAAAGTCTGATTGTCTTTATCCAAACCTAAGGGTGCAACAACAGGTACTTCGTTCGATTTTATTGTTTCAATTAAAAATTCTTTGTTAATTTCAGTAGGTGTTCCTACAAATCCAAGGTTTTTGTTTTCTTGTATGACAGTAATTATACTGTTCTCTTTTGAAGTAATCCTTTTTGCTTTGCAGGCCAACTCATTTAAAGCTTCAACAATCTCTTTATTAAATTTGATTAATACATCCTCAACTATGTTGATAGTATCTTTATCGGTAACTCTTAGTCCGTTAATAAAATTACTTTTAATATTAACTTCTGAAAGTTTACTGTTAATTCTTTTTCCACCTCCATGAACAATTATAGGATTGAAACCAAGTTTTTTTAAAACGACCACGTCTTCAATAAAAATTTTAAATAATTTAGGATCAACTAAAACACTACCACCACACTTAATGATAATAAATTCATCATTATACTTTTCTAAATATTTTTTTACTTCTTCAACTGTCGGGCCGTCCTTAGGTAGGATGTTTATTAATTCTTCTTCTTTTAATGATGACATTTATGTTGTTTTGATAGTCATTTTTCTTTGAACAATATATTGTTGAATCATTGTGAAGATGTTGTTGAAGCTCCAGTAGATCACAAGACCTGCAGGAAATGGTGCGAGAATTACAGTTAAAAATACTGGAAAGAACATAAATATTTTAGCCTGTATAGGATCTGGTGGAGTAGGGTTAAGCTTTTGTTGTATGAACATTGTGATACCCATAATGATCGGCCATGCACCTATTAATAAGAAAGAAGGTGGATCCCACGGAAGTAAACCAAAAACATTAAATAAAGATGTTGGATCTCTATCACTTAAGTCATGTATCCATCCATAAAATGGCATGTGTCTCATTTCAATGGTTACAAATAATACTTTATATAGTGCAAAGAAAACTGGAATTTGAACCAGAATAGGTAGACAGCCACTCATAGGATTAACTTTTTCTTTTTTATAAAGAGCCATCATTGATTGTTGCAACTTCATTTTATCATCCTTGTGCAACTCTTTCAGACGAGCCATTTCAGGCGCTAATAACTTCATTTTTCCCATAGACTTAAAACTAAAGTTGGCAAGAGGAAAGAAAGCCAATCTAATACAAATAGTGACAGCAATAATTGCTAAACCGTAATTACCAAGTAATTTAAAAAAGTAATCCAATACAAAAAATAAAGGTTTTGTAATGAAATACATAAATCCCCAATCAATCGCTAGATCAAATTTATTGATATCTAAATTTTCAGCATAACCATCAATGACATTTACTCTTTTAGCAGCAACTATAATTTGAATTTTTTCTTCAATTGAAGTGTTTGCTTTAACTTCAATACCTTTGGTTGATATGTAGTTTGCTCTGAATTTATTTTTATAGTCAAAAGTTGTTTTAAACTCTTTACCTTTAGGTGGTACAACTGATGTAACCCAAAACTTATCTGAAATAGCAACAAATCCTTCTTGTGCAATTTGAGTAAACTTCTTTTCCTGAATATCGTCGTAATCTTCTTCAATTAATTGATCATCAAGTACAGATAAAAACCCTTCATGCAAAATATAGAAGCCAGATATTTCTGGTAATTTATTTCTAATTATTTGTCCGTATGAGTAAAAATTATAAGATTTATCTGATCTGTTAATTATTTTTTCTTTTACAGTAAACAAAAATTGATCATCTAAACTTATATGTTTCTCAAATGTAATATCTTGAGTATTGCTCCACGTTAGTTTCACCGGACTATTATTAGTTAATTTTTTATTTCCAGAAACTTCCCAGACCGTAGAAGCATCAGGTATATCTATATTTTTATTAGTACTTACAAAACCACTTTCAATTAAATAACCATCTTCAACATTTCTTGGGTTTAATAAGGTTATTTTATCACTTCCATTAAGTTCAATATTATACTCTTTGAAAGTTAGGTCATCTATTGTTGCACCCTTTAAAGAAATTGACCCAACAACACTTCTATTTTCAAATTGAATTCTATCATTTTCTTTTAAAGCATCTGTTCTTGAAAGTTTTGCAAAGTTTTCATTTTTATCTAGGGTAGGAGTGTCTTCATTATTTTCAATTTTATTTTGCTCAGCTAGATTTTTTTTAATAGTTGCAGGATCAGGCTGAAAAAAAAGAGAGTATAATATAATAACAGCTGCTGATAAGGATATTGCTGCGATTACGTTTCTAGTATCCATTATTTCTTAGCCTTTAATTCTTTGTTTACTGGATCAAATCCTTCACTACCACCCAACATCTTAATAGGATGACATGAAAATATTCTTTTAATGCTTTTTGAGATCCCTTTAATTAGCCCATATGTTCTTAAACATTCAATTGTATATTCTGAGCAAGTTGGAAGATATCTGCACGAAGGAGTTAAGTAAGGGCTAATAACTATTTTATAAAATTTGATCAGGCCAATTAAAATGTTTGATATAATATTCATTACTTAATCTTTTCTATGTCTTGGAATAAAGTATCTTTTATTATCGCATATTCATTGTTTAGCATAGTTATTTTCGCAATAACGAGGTAAGAATAATTAAAGTTTATCGATAATTTTTTTACAGCTTCGTTCATTATATTTCTTAATCTTCTTTTAACCTTATTTCTCTTTACGGCACCACGGATTAGTTTTTTTTTAGCTACAAAGCTAATATTTAGTTTTTTATTATCTTTACCTTCAAGAGGGCCAAAAAAAAGAGTGATATATTTATTTGAGACTTTTTTCTTCTTAAGTAAATTTTTGAAATCGTCGTTTTTAGAAAGAGCAACAATTTTGCTTTTCATTTAGTTTAGCTTATTTACCTTTTGGCTTTTTTTGAGTAGATGACACTGTAAGATCCTTACGTCCCTTATCACGCCTTCTTTTAAGAAGTTTTTTTCCACCCTTAGTTGCCATCTTTGATCTGAAACCATGTTTCTTAAGACGCTTTCCAACTTTAGGCTGATATGTTCTTTTCATAGAATTTATTTAAGTTTTTTTAAATTTCGCTCTTTATAGTAATTATATGTATAAATAGCAAATAGAAGATTTTATAATACTTTCAGTTAATTATGCAAAAATCAAAAAAAGTTAAGATAACTTTAGGTTTATTTTACCTTCTAGTTGTTTCTTCATTTTTATACTTTTTTTTATCAAATTTCACCTTTGATGAATTAACCAGCTATGATTTTATTAAAAATAATAGAGATTATTTTTTTGATTTAAAGCAAACTAATTTAATTTTAATTTCTTTAGTATTTATAATATCTACAATTTTTTGGGTTCTCATGGCTGGATTTGGTTTACCAGTTGCACTCCTAGCAGGGTTTATTTTTGGCAAGTGGCTTGGAACATTTATTTTATTAATTGGAATGACTATTGGAGCAACAACTCTTTATATACTGGGTAATTATTTTTTTAAAGAAGTGATTAAAGAAAAGTTTTTAGATAGATTCAAAAATTTAGAAATAAGATTTAAAAAGTCAGAATTTACCTATCTATTGATTTATAGATTTATTGGTGGAATTCCTTTTGCACTATCAAATGTATTACCTTGTATTTTCAATGTTAAAGTAGCCAATTTTTTTTGGGCAACACTAATAGGTCTGACACCACAATTTTTTTTACTTGTTTCAATTGGAAGTGGACTTGAAAAGATTATAGAAAAAAATTTAGAAGCTCCAAGAATAATAGACTTGATATATTCTCCTGATATTTACACCCCAATACTTGCGTTTGTAGCTTTAATAATAATCACTCTTATAGGTAAAAAAATATTCTACAAGAGGTAGTTTGGTGCCCCCACAAAGAATCGAACTTTAAATTTATCCTTACCATGGATATGTTATACCATTTAACTATAGGGGCTATTTTGGTATTTATTGAAGTATTTCTATAATAAATCATTTTTTTCAAAATATTGCCTTAATTTTTTTCTTATAATGATTTATATCTAGCTGAGGAAAATTATATGGGAATTCATTACGATTATAAATCTACTAAAGGCAACAAGCTGATGGAAAAGCAAGCGAAGAGAGAGAAAAAGCTTGCAGAAAAAAGAGCAAAGCGTGAAGCTAAAGAAGGTCCAAAGATACAAGAAGAGCCAGAGAAAACATTAGATGCATCAAAACCTATCACTTTAGATTTCTTAACTAATCCAGATAAATAATGAGTGATAAAGAAAAAAAAGAAAGATTAAGTTTAGCACTCAAAAAAAATCTTAAAAAAAGAAAAATCTTCGAAAAAAAAAACAAGAAGAAAAGTAAATAATGTCAGTACTTTCCGATAAATCTATAAGAAAACTTGCACTTGAAGAAAACATGATTTCTCCATTTGTAGACAAGCAAGTAAGGGATGGTAAGATCTCTTATGGTCTAAGTTCATTTGGTTATGATGCAAGAGTAGCTGATGAATTTAAGATATTTCACAATGTAAACTCATCTATTGTTGATCCTAAAAAATTTACTTCTGATAATTTTGTTACAAAGAAAGGCTCTGAATATATTATTATTCCTCCAAATTCTTTTGCTCTAGGAACCACAATAGAGATTTTCAAAATCCCAAGAAACATCATGTGTATTGTTGTTGGCAAAAGTACGTATGCAAGAACTGGAATTATAGTTAATGTAACACCAATTGAATCAGAATTTTTTGGGACTGTTACTCTAGAATTTTCAAATACCACTCCGCTACCAGCAAAAATATATGCAAACGAAGGAGTTGCTCAATTTTTATTTCTTAAAGGAGATCAGGCTCCAGAAACTTCGTACGCTGACCGTAAAGGTAAATATATGGGTCAATCTGGAGTAACTTTACCAAAAGTATAATAATGAAAAAATTGGAAGTCTTTGGAGCGGCAAAGCTCAAAGGAAAAATTATAATTTCAGGCTCAAAAAATGCTTCACTACCAATCTTGGCTGCCACCTTGTTATCAGATAAAAAAATATCTTTAACAAATTTACCAAAAGTAAAAGATATTGAAACGATGATATTATTATTGAAGTCTTTAGGTTCAACTGTAGTGAATAAAAAAAAAAAATAATTATTAAAAATAATAAACAAATTAAAAATTTTGCAGCTTATAGTTTGGTTAAAACTATGAGGGCAGGAATACTAGTTTTAGGTCCATTGCTAGCAAAGTTTGGCAAAGCAAAAGTATCTTTACCAGGTGGCTGTGCAATTGGCACAAGACCAGTCGATATTCACCTGCAGGCCCTATCTAAACTTGGAGTAAAATATAAAATTATTCAAGGATATGTCTATGCAAATGCCCCGAAAGGGTTAATTGGAGCAAATATTAAATTTCCAAAAATTTCAGTTGGAGCTACTGAAAATTTGATTATTGCATCATGTTTAGCTAAGGGAAAAACAACTTTATCAAATTGTGCAATAGAGCCTGAAATTAAAGACTTGGTTAATTTTCTAATTAAAATGGGTTGCAATATTAAATGGACTGCAAAAAGAACTATTAAGATCCAAGGTGTGAATAATCTTAGTGAAATAAATTACCAAGTAATGCCCGACAGAATAGAGGCGGGCACCTATTTAATAGCTGCAGCTTTAAATGAAGGAAATTTAAAGATTGTAGGAATTGATCCAAAAATTATCAGTACAGAAATCAATATTTTAAAAAAAGTTGGTGCAAAAATCATTCAAAATAAAAACGAAATATTAATTCAAGGAAGTAAAACAATTAAAAGTATGAATATTAAAACATCTCCTTACCCTGGATTTCCAACTGATTTACAGGCACAAATGATGGTCTTGTTGTGTAAAGCTAATAAGAAATCTTATATAAAAGAAGAAATATTTGAAAATAGGTTTATGCATGTTGCAGAGCTAAATCGAATGGGAGCAAAAATTTCTATCAATGGAAATAAAGCCTCAATAGAAGGTAATATTAAATTTGAAGCAGCAGAACTAATGGCAACAGATCTAAGAGCATCCGTATCTTTAATACTAGCAGCACTTACTTCTAACGGAAAGTCTGTAATTAATAGAATATATCATCTTGATAGAGGATATGAAGGCATAGAAAAAAAATTAAAAAAAATAGGTGCAAAAATTAGAAGAATTAATTAATGAAAAAAAAATATTTAGCAAAAATTATTGCAAACGATAATGAGGGACTGCAAATGATTTCAGCTTGCTGTGAAGGGGCTGAGATCAAAGTCAATGACATCAAGTATCTTCAAACAAATAAGGTTTTTCTGTTATCATTAAAGCGAACCAAAATTGAAACAGAAAATGAGGGCAAAAAAATAAATAGTATCTGCAAATTTGAATTTGTGGATAGCGTTAAATCTAAAAATATAAATCAAGATGATATTGATCAAAAACTTAAATTAATAACTATGGAATACTTAAAAAATAATAACAATTATGAGATAAGCTTAATTTTTACTAATAATGCATATATAACTTTATCGACAGAAATAATTGAAGTAACTCTAGATGATCAAAGCA
Source organism: Candidatus Pelagibacter sp. Uisw_099_02 (assembly GCF_047727625.1). Lineage (GTDB taxonomy): Bacteria > Pseudomonadota > Alphaproteobacteria > Pelagibacterales > Pelagibacteraceae > Pelagibacter. The sequence continues at coordinate 69,230 of NZ_CP159822.1, forward strand.
AGGTTGATTAATGATTAAGATATTAGATAGTAAAATTAAAAACTTTGATACAGTTTTCGATAAACTGCTATCTAAACGAAAAAAAAAAGTTCAGCTTAACTCAGTTTTTGTTACTAAAATTATTAAAGACGTTAAAAAAAACGGTGATAAAGCTGTTTTAAAATATGAAAAAAAATTTACTAAAAATAGTATTATTATTCCAAATCCTAAAAAAATAACCAAAACTATAAAATCCCTAGACCCAAAAGTTAAAAAAGCAATCGATCTTGCTTATAATAGAATTTATAAATTTCATTCATTACAAAAATTTAAAAATATTTCTTATACAGATAAACTACAAAATAAATTAGAATATAAGTATCTTCCAATTGAGTCAGTTGCAATTTATGTTCCAGGTTCAACAGCTTCATATCCATCAAGTGTTTTAATGAATGCTATCCCAGCTCTTGTTGCTGGTGTTAAAAGATTGGTAATGATTAACCCAAGTCAAAAAGGAAAGCAAAACCCAGCAGTATTGTATGCTGCAAGAAAATGTAAAATTAAAGAGATCTATTCAATAGGTGGGCCATCAGCAATTGCAGCAATTGCATATGGTACTAAAAAAATTAAAAAAGTTGATAAAATTGTAGGCCCAGGAAACTCTTATGTGGCAGCTGCAAAAAAAGAAGTCTTTGGTGATGTTGGAATTGAAGGAATGATTGCTGGTCCTTCAGAGGTAACAATAGTATGTGACAAGTTCTCTAATCCAGAATGGATTGCAAGTGACCTTATAGGACAAGCAGAACATGATAGTCTTGCTCAATGTATTTTAATTTCAAAAGATAAATTAATTATCAAAAAAGTTAACGATGAAATTAATAAACAATTGAAAAACTTACCGAGAACTACAATTGCAAAAACTAGTTTAATTGGTAATGGAATTTTAATTTATATGCCCTCAGATAAAAAAATTATTGATACAGTAAATAAGATTGCTCCTGAACATTTGGAGTTAAATATTAAAAACTATAAAAAAATGGTTGGACAAATTAAAAACTCAGGATCTATCTGTTTAGGAAAATATGCTGTAATGGCAATGACAGATTATAATGTTGGCTCTAATCATGTATTACCAACTAATTCTTCAGCAAGATATTCAAGTGGAGTTAGTGTTAATGAATTTTATAAAAGAATTTCATATATAAACCTATCAAAAAAAGGGATTGAAACCCTTGGTCCATCAGTTATAACACTTGCAAACTACGAGGGTTTAGCGGGACACGCTAAGTCGGTAGAAAAAAGAATTAGGAGAAAATAAATTTGTCAAAACAAGAAATGCTGTCGTTCTCAGGAATTGTTGAGGATTTATTACCGAATGCAATGTTCAGAGTTAAATTAGAAAACGGCCATATTGTTACAGCTCATGCTGCAGGCAAATTACGTAAGAACAGAATTCGAGTACTTCAAGGTGATAAGGTTCAAGTTGAAATGACACCTTACGATTTGACCAAAGGTCGTATCACTTTTAGAGGTTAATATGGGGCCCTGTAGCTCAGTTGGTAGAGCATCGGATTGAAAATCCGTGTGTCACTGGTTCGAGTCCAGTTGGGGCCACCACCACCTCTCTTAAAAATTTAAAAATAAGGTCAACGTCTTTTTATATTTATGTGTTGAAAATTATTCTTAATTGTCTAAAAGACTGCTCATGATTATAAATATTACATACAGAGAGACTTCAAGAAGTACTCATAGACTTTGTTTCCATAGCCTTTAGGCTATTTATTTATAATATAATTTTAAATCCACACAAAAATAATATAAAAACAAGGAATGCCTGCGTAGTATAACGGTTAGTACGATAGTTTGTGGAACTATAGGATTTGGTTCGATTCCAAGCGCGGGTACCAAAAAAAAATGAATAAAGAAAATAAATTAATTCCTGGGTTACCCTCAGGATTTGAAGACCGATGGGGCAAGAAATTAATTCTCAAGAAAAAGTTAATTAATATTATTGAAACTAATTTTATAAAATTTGGTTTTGCTGCTCTTGAAACTCCTTCATTTGAAATTTCAGAAAATATTGGATCATTTCTTGCAGACGATGATAGTAATTCTATGTCTGACGTATTCTCATTTAAAGATGGTGAAAAAAATATTACTCTTAGATATGATTTATCAAGTCCATTAGCTAGATTTGTTGCTCAAAACAATCAAGAATTACCCTTACCTTATAAAAGATATCAAATGGGTGATGTCTGGAGAAACGAAAAAGCAGGTAATGCTCGTTATAGAAGCTTTTTACAATGTGACGCTGATATAGTTGGTAACGTTAACCCAGCCCAAGCAAATGCTGAACTTTGTAATTTAATTGCAAGTACTCTTCTTGCCTGTGGTTTAAAAAATGATCAGTTCGTTGTTAACATTAGTAATAGAAAAATTGTTCAAGGTTTAATTGAAGACCTTAAAATATCTGAAAATAAAAAGATAAAGGTTATGAGAACAATAGATAAATTGGATAAGCCTGGCTTTGGTTTAAGAGGAGTTGAAGATTTATTAAAAAAAGAAAGAGTAGATGTAAGTGGAGCGGTTACAAAAGGTGCTGACTTAACTGACGATCAAGCTTCACAAATAATCAACTTCTTAAAAGTAAAAGATTTAAAAGAATTAAAAGAAAATTTAAAAAACCCTTTATCTCAAGAAGGAATTAAAGAACTAGAAGATCTGTTGGAAATAGCAAGTTACGGAGATTATTTAGATCAAATAAAGACGAACTTTACAATTGTTAGAGGGCTTGCTTATTATGACGGTTTTTGTGTTGAAACTAATTTAAATTTTAAGACAACAAATAATAAAGGTAAAGAAGTTGATATAGGAAGTATTTGTTCAGGTGGACAATATAATAAATTAATTTCAAGATTTAAGGGAGTTGATATTCCTGGAACTGGAATGAGTATTGGTGTTGACCGATTATTATTTGCAATGATGCAACTTGATCAAATTGAAGTTGATGAGAAAAAACCAGTTATTATTTGTGTAATGGATGAAAAGTATTTAAAAAATTATTATGAGATTTTAAAAGTTTTAAGAGACAATAATATTAACTCTGAAATATTTTTAGACAGTAAGAAAAATCTAGGCAAACAGTTAACGTATGCGAATAAGAAACAATGCCCGGTAGCTATTATTTGTGGTGAAAATGAATTTAAAGATAATACGATTACTTTAAAAAACCTTTTAGGAGTTAAAGGTGAAAACAATCAAGTATCGTTCCCAAAAGAAAAATTAATTGATGAAATCAAAAAATTTATCTGAAAAAATCCTTAGATCGGTTAAATCTAAAGGGTTTAAATATATTGATTTACCTTCAGTAATTGAAGCCAATCATATTGTTCAACGATCTGGGGAAAATTTTAGAAAGTTTATTTTTTCATTTACTGATCAAAATGGTAGTGAGCTTTGTCTAAGACCAGACCTTACAATAGCATCATGTTTAAGGTACTTAGAAAATAATCTTAAAGGAAAAGAGAAAATATTTTATAGCGGTCAGGCTTATAGAAAATCAAATAACAAAAAAGATTCAATTGTTAGAGACCAAGTTGGCTTTGAGATCATTGGCTCTAAAGACGAAAAAAAAGATGATAAGGAAATTATTAATACAGCCTTAAAATCTCTGTCTAATTTACAATATTCATCAGGAACTTTAAAAATTGGTAATGTTGAGATTTTCAATTTATTAATTTCAAAACTAGATATCCCGAAAAGATGGAAATTAAGACTTTCAAGGCATTTTTGGAGAGAAGAATACTTCAATGATTTATTAAAAAGGTTAGAGACAAACTCTGATGTAGATCCAACAATTGTTGAAGTTGATAAAAAGAGATATCAAAAAATGTTAAAAGATAATCAGCAAACAGTAGTTGCGGGTAGATCAATTGAAGAAATCTTAAAGAGATTTGATAATAAGATTAAAGATCCAAGAAGAGCTAGTAGAGGTAAAAATGTTTCAAAAATTATTAAAGAGTTTTTAAAAATTAATTGTCCAATAGGACAAGCTGCTGAAAAACTCAATATCTTTTTTAAAAAAAATAAAATTAGCTTAATTGTAGATCAAAAATATTTTCCAACCTCATTAAACAAAATTCAAAAATTAAATGTAGAGTTCTCCGCGTCTTTTGGGCGTCAATTAGAATATTATACAGGCATGGTATTTAAAATTGATATTAAGTCTAAATCTAAAAATATTAATATTATTAATGGTGGACGATACGACAAACTAATTTCAGACCTTGGATCAAAAAAAAAAGTTCCAGCAGTAGGAGCTGCTTTAAATTTAAACTACTAATGATAAAAAATATTATTAACATTGGAATCCCAAGCAAAGGCAGATTGAGAACTGATATCTTAAAAATATTTAAAAAAAATAAATTAAATTTAGTCTCAGAAAGAGGTGAGAGAGATTTATTGGGATCTATTAAAAACTTAAATAATGTTAAAGTGTTATATCTTCATGCAAGAGAGATAGTTGAAAGACTTGGAGATGGCTCTTTAGATCTTGGCTTTTCTGGATGTGATTTATTAAAAGAGAGTGAAGTTAATATTCATAAGAAGATAAGTGTTGTTAAGAATTATGGATTTGGCAAAGCAACATTGGTTGTTGCTATTCCAGACCCTTGGATTGATGTTCAAACAGTTGCTGATTTAGAAGAAATTGCTTTTGAATTTAAAGATAAAAAGAAAAAAAGATTAAGAGTAGCAACAAAATATCCCAATTTAACTAGAGAGTTTTTGTTTTCAAAAGGAGTTACGCAATTTAAATTAGTTAGTAGTTTAGGTGCAACTGAAGCTTACCCTTTTACTGGGTCATCTGAAATTATAACTGATATTACTTCATCTGGTGAAACTCTAAGAGCGAATAACCTTAGAATTCTCAAAGATGGTGAAATTTTAAAGTCAGAAGCTTGTATGATGGCTTCAAAATCTTCTTTAAAAAGTAGTCTGGTTAAAAAATTAGTTAAGCTACTTTCTAAGTAAAGTATCTTTTACGTAAATTAAAATAATCCTAATAATATCAAGGTTTCTAAGTACTGCATAAGCCACAACAATAGCTCCAATAATAAGTAGTATTTTTAGTATTAAGATTAATTCCATAGAGACAGTTTTAAATAATTACATATATAAATCAAATTTTTACTATAAAATATCTCCTAGAATCATGGACATAATTTTATTAACAGTATTAGTCTTATTGCTAGGAGTTGCTTTAGTAATCCTTTATCTAAACTTAAAATCTAAGCCAAAAGATGAGAGCGAAAATAAAGAAGCTGAGGAGATGGCTAATTTAAAAACAGAAATTACTTCATTAAAAGATACCTTAAATACTACTATTAATACTTCACTTGGTTCAATGTCGACTTCATTTACCGCTCTATCAACTGGAGTGACTAAAGATATGACAGAGGCTTTAACCAAAGTTGATGAAAAAGTAGGAAACTTCAATAGTCAGGTCGAATTATTAAATAAAAGCCAAGAAGGTATAACAAAAATTTTAGCTGGTGTTAAAAAATATGGAACTCTTGCAGAGTTTTCATTAGATGCTCTAATCAAAGATCTATTACCTGCATCACAATTTCAGACGAACGTTAAGATGAAAGAAGATACAGGTGAAAATGTTGAATTTGCAATCAAACTTCAGGGCGATGTAATGGTACCTGTAGACTCACATTTTCCAGTAGAAAAATTTAAAGCAATTACCGATGGTTATGATGCTGATGATAAAAAAGCTGTTGCAGATGCAAGAGCAAAATTAGCTGCTGCATTTAAAGCAAAAGCTAAAAGTGTTAATGAAAAATATATTGTTCCACCAAAAACTACAGATTTTGCAATTGTTTATGCTCCAACCGAAAGTTTATATAAAGAATTAACTGAATACCAAGATCCAACTACTAAAGAATTATTAACTCAAGAATTAATGAAAAAATATAAAATTGTAATCTGTGGTCCTAATACCCTTTCAGCTTATTTACAATCTTTGCACATGGGCTTTCAATCTTTAAAAGTTCAAAAAGGTGCAACTGAAATCTATGATCACTTAAAAACAATTAGCTCAAGATTTGGAAAACACTTTGATAATATAGTTTCTCTTAGAAAAAAATTAGAAGAAGCAATGATTGTTGTTGATAAGTTTGGGACAGATGCAAGATCGATTAGCAGAAGCCTAGAAAATATTAAAGATCCTGAACAAGTTGATAAAGCTGTTCAAACAGAAAACGTAGAAAAATTTGTTGATCATTCAAAACAAGCAAAAAATTAATTTCTTTTTTTCTTCAATACCGCTTATAACAAACTATATGCAGTGGAATAATAAATTTACTTATCCAAAATCCATGAGATCAATGGTGAGTGGCTCAAGAATGTATGCTGTAAATCAACAAAAACTTCCATCAGTAACTTCCATATTACAAGCAACACAAAGTGAAGAAAAAAAAGCATCTCTTGCAAATTGGAAAGCAAGAGTAGGAGCTGCTGAAGCAAACAGAATTAAAAATGATGCTTCAAGTAGAGGCACATCAATGCACTCTCATTTAGAAAAATATCTATTAGGTCAATTAAATTTAGAATTATTAGAAGAAGAAAATAAATCTAAAAAAATGGCAGACGAAATAATTGAACAAGGAATTAAAAATAAATTGTCAGAGATTTGGGGAACTGAAGCCACATTGTACTATCCAGGGAAATATGCCGGAACGTGTGATGCTTGTGGAGTGTATGAGGGACAAGAAACTATCATTGATTTTAAACAGTCCAACAAACCGAAAAAAGAAGAGTGGATTGAGGACTATTATCTTCAATTAGGGGCTTATTCATTAGCTCATAACGTTGTTTATAACTCGAATATTACCCAAGGAATTGTCCTGTTATGTACGGTTGATAATTTATTTCAAGATTTTAGAATTCAAGGTGTTAAACTAGAAGAATATCAAAATAAGTTTTTAGAAAAAGTCGAACAATATTATCACCAAAGGAATACCAACTAATATGAATTTAGCAATATGGGACATTGAATCTAGTAGCGCCAATACTTCATGGGGAAGCATTATTGAAGTAGGTGGCATTTTAGTTGATCCAAATTTTAAAGAATTAGATCGTTTTAATTTTAGATGTAGATTGCCAGAAGGAGAAGTTCCTCAAGCAATGGCTTTAATAGTTAACAAAACTAGTGTTGATTTATTAACTAAAGGAAATTTAAGTCACTACCAAATGTTATCTCAATTAGAAGCAACATTTAAAAAATGGAGCCCAGCATTGTTCATGGGTTGGTCAAATATTGGCTTTGATGACGAGATGATAAGAAACGAATTCTTTAGAGGAATTAGATACCCATATATTACAAATGCAACTCCCAACAAAAGACATGATGGTTTAAACATTGCAAGAGGTGCTCATGCAGTCGATGAAAGTGTTGTAAAAACAGAAATAAATGCAAAAGGTAATGCGGTCATGAAACTAGAATCGTTAGCTAGAATGAATGGATTTGAATCTAGTGGAGCTCACTCAGCTTTATTTGATGCAGAGTTAACTGTTAAAGTTTTAGGTTTAATCAAAAAAAATCAACCTCAAACTTGGGATACATTTTTAAGAACAGCAAACAAGAGTGATACTGAGACAATATTTAAAACAGAAAAAATGTTTACATTAGCCGAATATCATTTTGGTAAAAATTATAGATTTGTAGTTGCACCACTTCATCCAAAACATTGTATTCACCCAATATATCAATGGGGCCAAGCTTTTGATCTTAAAATCGATCCAATCCCGCTATTCGATATGTCAATTTCTGAACTTAAAAGTGCTATTAAAAAATTAAAGTTTCTAAGAACTATACGGTCAAACAAAGCTCCTATAATTTTAGATGCAAGTTATGGTTTACAAGTTGAACCATATAGCAAACTTGATCCTGATTTAATTAAAGAACGTGCAAAATTAGTAAATAGTAATGAAAAATTTTCTCAAAATATTTTAACAGCATTACGAGAAACTGCTGAAGAAAAAGCACAATTTGATTCACAGGTTGATTTATTAGCAGAAGAGACAATTTATAAAAAATTTACTCCTCAAAAAGATACGGCTTTATTTCCAAAATGGCATGCAGCTTCTTGGAAGGATAAATTAATATTATTAGATAAATTTGAAGATGAGAGAATGGTAAGCTTTGGAAAAAAGATAATTTATCAAGAATCACCAGATACACTGCCTGCTGATATGTTTAAGACTATTAAACGTGGAATAGCTGAAAGAATATTGAGCGATGAAAAAGAAAAATGGTGGACATGCAAAGAATTTTATTTTGAGTGTGATAATTTAAGAGATAGATATACCAACGAAAAAGATGAGAAAAAGCTCAAGTTTTTAGACGAAATTAATGAGTTTGTTGAAGGCATTCAAAAAAAATACGAGCAGGCATAATTAACCTCTGTTAATTAACTAAAAAAATCCCTTTTTACATATTGAATAAATAAAATAAAAATTTATATAAGAAGAATGCTTATAGATTTTAAAGACGAAGAATTTGAAACAAAAATTAAGAATGAAGATATCTCTGTAGTTCAGTTTTCTGCAGAATGGTGCGCTCCATGTAAGAGTCTTAAACCCATCATGGATAAGTTTTCAGATAGTTACAAAGATAAAGCCAGCTTTTATTATGCTGATATTGAAAATGGTGGAATTAACACTGGTTCAGCTGCTGGTGTAAGAGGTGTACCAACTGTTATTGTTTACAAAAAAGGTGTTGAAGTAGACAGAAAAGTTGGCGGAGTTGCTGAGAGCCAAATGAAAGAATTTCTAGATAAGAATATCTAGTTTAAATTTAAAACTTCTCCTGCAAGATACAAAGACCCTGTAATTAAAATAATATCATTTTCCTGAAGATCAATTGATCTAATTGCTTCCTCAACTGAATTTTTGTAATTAATATTTTTAAAATTTTTAATTTTTTTCCTAAGTTCATTTCCTCTAATAGCATTGGGTTGGTTAGGAATATCAATTGTTGTTAATGATTTAATATCTTTAAAGTAACTCATATATTCATTGTGGTCTTTGTTGGCCATCATTCCTAAAATAATATGTTTGTTACAATTTAAACTTTGAAGATATTCATTTAAGACTTTTGCACCAAGTGGGTTATGAGACCCATCTATAAATAATAAATTATTGATAGTTAAATTTTTGAATTTTCCAGATTTTAATTCTTGTAGCCGTGCGATACTTTCTATTTTAGTAATACCATTCTTAATATGTTCATCATTTATTTTGTAATCTGTTAATTGTCTAGCAGTTGCAATTGCAGTAGAGATATTTTCTAATTGAAATTCTCCAGGTAGATTGGGCTTTGGAAGTTTAAGAGCACCAAATTCATCTTCAAAATAAAAAAAATCATTTCCTTTTAATGTAAAATTATAATTTTTATTAAAGATGATTTTTTTGGAAGAATTATCTTTAATTGTATCTTCAATACTTTTGCTAATTTCATTTGAGCTTTGTTTTGCAACAATAATTTTAGAGTTTAATAAAGTGGATGTCTTCTCAAATATAATTTTTTCAACTGTTTGCTCTTCTTTTGGAAGCCAATCTAAATGATCAAGGCCAATAGCTGTTACAATGCTAGCTAAGTTTTTCTTTAAAATATTGGTTGCATCAAATCTATGAAATAAACCTGACTCAATTAAGTTAATATTTTCAGGATATTTCTTTGCATAATAAAGATATGCAACAGTTAAAATTTCAAAGAAAGTAATTTGTGCTTGATTATTAGCTTCTTCTATTTTAGAAAAAAGATTGGCTAATTCATCATCTGTTAATGGCTTGTTGTTAAAGACAAATCTCTCGTTAATCTTTTGAATGTGAGGACTGGTATAAATATTACATTTATAATTTGCTTCTTTTAAAATTGCATAAAGTGCTTGGATTGTTGAAAATTTTCCGTTTGTGCCAACAACTGAAATACAATTAATTTGGTCTTGAGGATTGCCTAATTTTTCTAAAAGATTTCTAGTTCGATCTAGACTTAAATCAATCTCTTTAGGATGCAACTTTTGTAAGCGTTCTACTATCTTCTGAATTTTCATTTTCTGATGAATTTATAGCAGAATTTTTCTTTAACAATATTGATAATAATGAACCTAATTTTTCCCTGAGATCTTTTCTTTCAACAATTAAATCCACAAATCCTGTTTTTTCCACATACTCACTTTTTTGAAAGCCATCAGGCAATTCTTCTCTAACTGTTCCTTGAATTACACGGGCTCCCGCAAAAGCTATAAGAGCGCCAGGCTCTGCTAAATGAATGTCTCCTAACATTGCGTATGATGCTGTTATACCACCTGCAGTTGGGTCTGTTAGTACAACAATATAGGGAAGATCATTTTTTTTAAGCTCATTGATTGCCAGGGTAGTTCTTGTCATTTGTGAAAGTGAGATTAATGACTCCATCATTCTCATTCCTCCACCTGAAGTAAAGACTACAAATGGTTGTTCATTTTCAATAGCATGCTGGACGCCATATAAAAATGCCTCTCCTTCTGCAGCTCCAATTGAGCCACCCACAAAATTAAAGTCTGATGCAATTGCGGTAATTTTTACATTTTTAATGTTAGTATTGATCACCATCATTCCACAATCCATACCTGTTTTTTTTCTAGCAGCTTTTAATCGGTCTTTATAAGATTTTGAATCATTCCAATTTAAAGGATCGTCTTGAGGAATTGGAGTTTTTAACACTTCATAATTATTTTTACCAAAAATAAAATCAAACCTTTGACGTGGACTTATTCTATGATGTTTATTGCAAGATGGGCAAACCCATAAATTATCTTCTAAATCTTTTTTTAAAATTGGTCCTTTACAACAAGAGGTCCAATCACTATTAGCAATTTCTTCTTTACTTGCACGTTTCTTAATTATTTTTTTTATCTTTTCACCAAAATGTATAGTTTTTTTAATCCAATTCATGCAATTTTTTTTCTTAATCTTTTTACTATATTAGTTACATTTGTGACAGGATTTTGTCTTTTCTCAATTGATTTAGATATTTCTTTACACAAAGCGCTACCAACCACCAATCCATCAGCTTTTCTTAAAGATACTATGGTTTTTTCAGTGATTCCAAAACCTATTACAATATTCCTATTCTTGTTAAGGCTTTTAATTTTACTGTAACGCTCTAAAATTTTTTTAGGTGAAACTTTTAGTTTGCCACCAGTTGTTGAAAGCATACTGATATAATAAACCATATCATGAGAGTCTTTTATAATCTTTTTCATTCTACTCGTGGACGTAGTAGGAGACACTAATTGAATAAAACTAATACCTTTTTTCTTACATTTTTTTGCAAATTCTTTATTTTCTGGATAAGGAAGATCAACAACAATCAACGCATCTACACCTACTTTTTTACAAATATTTATAAAGTTACTATCTCCATATTGATAAATCATATTATAGTAACCCATCAGTATTACAGGTTTTGATTGTTTTGATTTTTTAAAATTTTTAACTATTGAAAAAACATCTTTAATTTTAATACCATTTTTTAAAGCCCTATAAGCACTCGATTGAATCTGGCCACCATCTGCAATTGGAGTATTATGAGGAAATCCTATCTCACAAATATCAGCATATTTTGCAATTGATTTTAATATCTCAAGAGATTTTTTTTTACTATTATCTCCAGCTACTGTGTAAGTTAGTAACGCAGGTCTTTTTTCAGTTTTTACTTTTTTAAATACTAAATTAATTAAAGACATCTTAGTTAATTTTCCCCAATCTAGCTTTTAAGATATCTCTATCTTTTTTGGCATCACCGCACGAGTTTACTATAATGACAGTATCTTTGTTTAATTTTGGTGCAATTTTTATAGCTTCAGCAAAAGCATGACTTGGTTCTAAACTTGGGTTTATTTTTTCAAGTTTGGTAACTAGTTTGTATGCGTTTAAAGCATCTTCATCAGTTGCAGATGTATATCTTGCTCTCTTAGTATCCTTTAAGAAACAGTGAATAGGTGATACTCCAGGATAATCTAATCCTGCAGAAATAGAAGCAGTTTCGTTAATCTGTCCTTCACTATTCTGACAAACATAGGCTGCAGCTCCATGTAATATTCCAAGTTTAGCGCTATTAGTTAGTGGTGCAGCATGTAGTTTTGAATTTTTTGGTCCTCCAGCTTCAACACCAATTAATTCAATTTGTTTTTTATTATAATCGATAAACTCACTCCAAAAACCGTAAGCTGAACTTCCACCACCTACACAGTTAATAAGTTTAACTTTTTTTGGGATTTTTTTAAATTCTGATTGAATTTGAATTTTTAGTTCTCGTGAAATTTGAGCTGTACTCCAGCCACAAATTTTAACAAATATATTAGGGCCAACTGTTGAACCAACACACATATGTGTATTATCACAATTTGAAACCCAGTAACGCATGCATTCACTGACAGCATCAACTAATGTTTGACTTCCTGAATAAACGGGCACAATTTCAGCACCATTTTTTTTCATCGCATCTACGTTAGGCTTTTGCCTCTTGATATCTTTTGCACCCATGAATATTTTACATTTAAGGCCAAACTTTTTAGCAGCCATACTCAGCATCTTTCCAGCATAGCCAGCACCTGTATCACCAACAACATATTTTTTTCCTGCTTTTTTTGCGATAAGGCAATGAACTGTTGCGTTATAAATTTTATGAGCTCCTCCATTCGCCTCTGATACCATTTTAGCATATATTTGGGCTCCTCCTAAGTGGTTAGATAAGTTTTGAAGTTTAATAAGTGAAGTAGGGGAGCCTATATAGTTTTTAAAGTAATAGTTCCTCTGTTTTAGGAATTTTTTGTCAAACCTAAGCTTTTCGAAAAGCTCTGTTAAATCTTCAATAGGCTTCTTTAAAGTTTCAGGTATAAAGTTGCCACCAAACTTACCACCCCAAAATCCACTTTTGTTGTGCTGATCTATTAAAGGAATTTTTTTTTTAAGCTTCATTGTTAATTAGTTTAATTTTTTTTAAAAAAATATTTATTTTTGAGATATCTTTTAATCCAGATGTTTCTAGACCTCCAGAAATATCTATAATGTCTGCTATTTCTTTATAAGTTTTAAGGCTATCTTCAATTTGAATATTCCCAGCTAGCATTAATTCTTGATTAATTTTAAGATTTTTAATTAATTGATGATCAAAGGACATACTTTTCTCATAACCTTTGCTGTCAAATAGTATTATGTCTGCAAGCTCATTGTAATCTAAATATTTTACTACATCATTTTGATCTTTAACAGTTATTGCAACAATAATTTTTTTGTTATATTTTTTTTTAATTAATTTAATTTCATTTGGCATGCAATCATAAAGTTGATAATAATCGAATGGTAAATCCTTTATTTTTTCTAAAATGTTTTCATTCGGTTTAACTAATACAGCAACATATTCTGATTTTTTTTTATCAACTTTCAATAACTCTTTGAGCTTATCATATTCAACAAATCTTTTTGATTTAGGCCAATTACAAATAAACCCTACCATCTTTGGTGGGGTAGGATGGGAAGTTAAAAATTCTAGAGTTATAGGATCAGAGATCCCACAAATCTTGCAGGGTTGGATCATTGATTTAAATGGTTAATCAATCTTTTAATATTGTTTTTAATATTACCCTTTATTAAAGATCTTCCCATCACAATACCAGAAACTTTATTTTTAAAGGCATCATTAGGGGTCATTATTCTAGATTGATCATTTGCATCATCTCCGGGCATTCTTATTCCTGGTGTAACAATGAATAAGTTTTTGTATTTTTTTCTAACTATTTTTGCTTCTTGTGCAGAACATACAATGCCTGCTACACCAGACTTTTTTATTAGAGCAGCTTGTTTCAATACTAATTGTTCTACTGTTTTGGTATAGCCAATTTCTTTAAGTGATTTGTTGTTAAGGCTTGTTAAGATTGTAACTCCCAATACTTTTAAATTTTTATTAATTTTTTTAGCTTTTGTTGTAATAGCCTTAAGCATTTCAAGACCACCACTTGCATGAACAGTAATGTATTTACATTTTTTTAAATCTTTTAAACTATCTATTGCAGATAAAGCAGTTTGTGGAATATCATTTATTTTTAAATCTAACCAATAATCTTTTTTAAAGTTTTGAAGAAAGGCTCTTCCATTTTTTGAATAAAAAAACTGCAATCCAAATTTTGGAATTATTTGAAGCTTATTTGTTTTTGTGTCGTTAATTATTTTTTTTATTTCTTTTAAATTTGATGTATCACAAGCAACAAAAATATTTTTATTCATCATTGTTTAAATTTTTAAACATTTCTTTTGCCATTTTAAAGTGAATTGTTTTCTTTTCTGGTGTATTAACTTTCTCTCCAGTTTTTGGGTTTCTTGATATTCTGGCTTTCTGAATATTTGTTGAGAACATACCAAAACCTCTTAATTCAACTCTATCTCCACGTTTTAGAGCTTGTTTAATTTCATTTAAAACAACCGACACAACTTTTTCAAGATCTTTTTTGAGAAAATTTGGATATGATTTTTTAAGTTGGTTTAGAAGCTTTGATTTTACAATAGCCAATTTTTTATTCTTCTTTTTTCTTCTTCTTCTCTAGGTCGTCAGATAAAGATGAGAAAGGTAAGTTTTTTCCACTCGCTTCGGAGCCATAAGTGTCTAATGCTACTTTTCTTTCAATTTCTTCTAGTAATTTAATACTTAATACAACTTTTCTCTTATCTAAATCTAATTCTTGGATTGCACAGTCAATTCTTTCACCACCTGTAAATCTTGCAGGTCTTGCATCGGCTGCATTTACAGCTATTGCAGATTTTTTGATAATAAAGTCCATTTCACAACCTTCAGGTCTAACAACTAAACCCTTGTTATCAGATGAAATTATTTTAACAGTAATAGGTTGGTTAACTTTTTTATCATTAAACCAACTAAACGGGTCTATTTGAGTTTGACGTAAGCCAACTCTAACTTTTTGTTCAGCTGCTTTAACCTCTAATACCTTAACTTTTAATTTATCCCCGATTTTGTGTTTAGCTAACTCTTCCTCAGCATTTGCAAGGTAAGTAAGATCATTACAGTGTAAGAATGCATCAATATCTAATCCGTTTATTTTTAAGAAAATAGAGTATTCGTTTTTACTTGCAACTTCGCCTTCAACTTCTGAGCCAATAGGGTATTTGCTTTCAAATGTATCAAAAGGATTTTCAGTTGTTAGACGGTGTGAAATTGCAACTCTTCTTTTCTCTTTATCAATTTCTGTTATGACAATCGAAATTTCATCTCCTACTTTAAACATTTTTTTTGCTGAAGGATTCTTTTTTGTCCATGATAATTCAGATGTATGAAGCAATGTTGATAATCCAGGCTGAAGTTCTGCAAACAGACCAAAATCCATAAGTTTAACTACCTTAACTTTGTAAATTTTATTTAGTTCGTAGTTTGCAATATCATCAAAAGGGTCTGGAGAAAGTTGTTTAATGGAACAGCCGACTTGTAATTTTTCCCTGTCCACTGAAATCACTAATAGATCATGTTTTTCACCAATTGTAAAAACTTCATCTGGATGGTTTACTCTTGAATAAGAAATTTCTTGAAGGTGAACTAAAACATCAAGCTCACCATTAACACTAAAAAAACAACCAAATGAACTGTAACCTTTAACTTCAGCTCCTTTAATTACATCTCCAACTTTGAATTTTTCAACAATTTTAATTTTATCCTCTTTTTTAAATGAAGAAATGATCTCTCTTCTAGAAACACATGCATTCCCTCTAACTTTATCCAATTTGATAAGAGCAAATTTTTGTGGTTCATTCATTAAATGACTAATATCTTTTAATGGTTTGTCTGAAATTTGTGAACCTGGTAAAAACATTAAAGATCCAGTGTCGATGTGTTCAACAATACACCCACCTTTGACACGACCTGTAATTTTTCCCATTATAGGTTCATTTTTTTCATAAGCCTCAACAAGTTTATCCCAACCTTGAATTTTTTGCGCTTTAGAAGCTGATACTAATACTTCACCTTTTTTATCTTCTAATCTTTCAAGAAGAACTGAAATTTTTTCACCTACTTTTGCTTTATCAAGCATACCCATGCTTTTTAATTCATTAATATCTAAAATAGGTTCAGATTTTAGTCCTGGCACTTCAAGAAATACAAAGTTCTCAGTTACCTTATTTACCACACCTGAAATAATTTTCCCCTCTTCAAGGTTTGCTGTTTTTGTAAATTGTGAATTTAATAGCTGTTCGAATTCTTTTGATGCTGCAGTATCTAGATTATTGTATATTTCCATTAAGCGTTAATTTTTTTATCCATTATTTGTTTTATTTTTAGAAAGCATGATCTTTTAGATTCATTTTCGGAAGATATCAAGTATTGATCTTTTGTTCTTTTTAAAGGCGATACTTTTCTATTATAGTCACTTTTATCACGTTTTTTGATACTTTTTAGCACCTCATTGAGTGATATTTTTTTATTTAACTCTTTTAACTCCTTATATCTTCTAAGTGCTCTTGTTTTAACACTTGCAGTGATAAAAAATTTAAAATCAGCCTCAGGCATTATATTGTAAGTTATGTCTCTTCCATCAATGACTGATCCTTTATATTTATTTGCAGGATTATATGCGCATTCCATTTGAAAGTTGTGTGCTAGTTTTCTAATTTTTATATCCTTTGCAATTACTGAGGCCATATTTCCAACATCATCAGATAGAAGCTTTTTACTCTGCAAGTCTGACATTTTTAAGGTCTTCATTTTTTTTGAAACAAAAGAATAGCTGAATTTTTTTTGATTTTTTATTTTTAAGTAAGCTAAGAGACGATAAATTTTTCCAGAATCAAGATACAAAAGTTTATAATGTTTAGAAATTAGCTTTGCTTGCGTGCCAGCTCCTGCAGCAGCAGGCGAATCGATTGCTACTTGCCAGCATTTCTTTTTATATTTTTTCATATTAATTTATTTAGTGTTTATTTTTTTCATTATTTTAAGAAAATTTGGAAATGATGAATTTACAGAATCTTTATCATATATTTTCCATTTTCCACCACAAGTTAAAGCAGCAATTGTACTCATCATAAAAATTCTATGATCTTTTAGATAGTTTTTAATTACAATTGGTTTTAAGATTTTTAAATCTGGTTGACCATAAATTTTAATTGAATCTTTTGTCAATTTTGTTTTAACACCCATCATGTTCAAAATTTTAGATCCCCAGTTTAATCTTGGACTCTCTTTTTGGTTAAGTTCAGCTAAATTTTTAAAATAAGAAATACCTTTTGCTTTTGCTGCTGCTAAAAAAATAATTAAAAATTCATCTATAGCACTACTATTTAATTCTGATGGACAATTTATACCTTTAAGATTATTTGAGCTTTTTATCAAAATATCAGAAATTTTTTCACCTCTATAATTTCTTTGATTTTTTAGTGATATTTTAGCTCCCATTTTTTTTAAGATAGTAATCACTCCGATTCTTGATGGGTTGATATTTACATTTTTTATCAAAAGTTTAGAATTATTTGAAAGAGTTGTAAGTACAATAAAAAATGCACTTGAGCTTATATCGCCTGGAATTTGATAATTAAATGCTTTAATTTTTTTTGGTTGTCTAATATCTATAAAATCATATTTTTTTGTTTTTTTTATTTTAATAGGTATTTTTAAATATTTAAAAAGTAGTTCTGAGTGATTTCTTGATTTTTTTGCCTTAATAGATGTTTTACCTGGTGTAATAAGTGCTGCAAACATTACGCTGCTTTTGCACTGCGCAGAGCCCTTGTTTTCTAAATATTTAATACTTTTTACTGACTGAGAACCAAGAATTGATAGAGGTAATCTATTTTTATTTTTATAATAAAATTTAGCACCAAACTTTTCTAACGGTGAGGTTATTCTTGAAAAATCTCTTTTAGATAAGCTTTTATCACCAGCTAATTTTATTCTATAAGGTGATTTTATTAGTAACCCAAGTATTAGCCTTCCAAGTGTTCCTGAATTTTTAGCATTTATTGTTAAATTTTTTTTATATTTAAAGCCATTAATTCCATTTCCAATTATTTCGCAATAATTTTTGTAGCGCTTAACCTTTATTCCTAATTTTTTAATAGAATCTAGCGCCGCAATAACATCCTCAGACATCAAAATATTGTGAGCTTTTGATAAGCCATTAGATTGTGAAGCAATTAGTACCCATCTTATAGATAAGCTTTTATCACCGTCTACAATTATTTTTTTATTAAAGCTATTTATCTTATTATTGATTATGAGAATTTTAGACACCTTAATTAATTTTAAATGATGTTCCAAAATAAGCTGTGATAGCTCTTTGATCTTGGATTATTTCTTGGGGTGATCCTTTGGAAATAATTTTACAATTTGATATTACCATTGCTAAATCGACACAAGAAAGCAAATCCCTTGCTTGGTGGTCACATATACATACACTAATATTATTATTCATTTGTAAATCAATAATAAGTTTTTGCAGCATTTTAATTGTTAAAACATCAAGGGCCGCAAAACACTCATCTAGTAATAGTAATTTTGGATCAGATAATAAAGCGAGAGCGATAACTAACTTCTTTTTTTGACCTCCTGATAAAAACTTTGCTTTAACATTAAGAGTTGATTCAAATTCAAACCTTGAAACTAAATTATTAATTTTATATTCTCTTTCTTTTTCGTCGTTGATTAATATTTCAGCAATAGCTTTTAAGTTATCTATCAATGTGAGATCTTGAAAAAAACCTCCATGTTGAGGTACATAGCCTATTTTAAATTTTTTAGTCCTTAAGTAGATAGGGTAGCTAGTTACATCATGTCCATTTATTAATATTTTTCCATAATCTGGCTTTATCAATCCAGTTATTAGGTTAAATATTGTTGATTTACCTACACCGTTGGGACCAAGCATACCTAAAATTTCCCCCTGATTTATTGAAAAACTTATATTATCTAAAATTTGTCTATTTCCATAAGAAAGTGAGATATTTTTTAGCTCAATCAGTGGTTTTTTTTGTTTAAAAGATTTTATTCTAAAACTTTTTATAATTGCCATATCAATTTTCTTTAATTATTGAAATTTTTTTTGAATTATTTTTAGATAAAATCTTAGTATTTTTAGTAATTAAATCAATTTCCACTCTATCTGCTTCTAACTTTGTATTATTTAAATTATTATTTATAATTAAATTATTATAGGCATAAATTTTACCATCTTCAAAATTAAAATCAAGATTCTCAGTAAAAATTTCATTATCGTTGTAAGAAACTTTTATATCTTGTGAAAATTCTGTATTAAAATTTATAAGATTATAATTTGCACTCTTTGAAAAAATTTTCACTTTAGTGGAGTCTTGAAGGGTTATTATGGCTGATACAGAGTTCATTAAAATAACATTAGAAGTGATAGTACTCATATCAGCAGTTTCTGCTTGGATAAAGTAATTATTGCCATTTAAATCATTTGAGTTGTATTCAATTTTTTTGATAAAACTTTCCTCTTCAATATTAGGTTCTTCATCCTGGTTAATTAATAATTGTGGCGTGCTATCACTACGAACTTTAGTTTCGTCAGAATCGATGTAAAAACTATAAGTATAGTAGATTACGGCTAGTATAATGAGGGTTAAAATAAGTTGTAGAATTATTTTATAATTGAATTTAACTAACATCAGCCTCAAGAATTTTGTGAATATGTAAAATTCCTATTGTTTTATTTTTAGTTTTTTTATCATTAACACATAGGCTTGTAATTTTTTTTTCATTCATTAATTGTAAAGCCTTAGCTGCTAATATATCTTTATAAATAAAAACAGGTTTGTATGTCATGATCTTTTTTAACGGTAAGCTTTTAATATCTTTATATTTTTGAATACCTCTTTTAATATCTCCATCTGTGCATAATCCTGTTGTTATGCCTTTTTTATTTTTAACAATCAAAACTCCAAGTTTTTTATTAGAAATTATTTTAAGAGCTAGTTTCATTTTCATATTTTCATTTGCAAAAGGTATTTTCGTGCCGGTATACATTAAATCTTCTGCAGTTTTTAATTTTTTACCCAAACTTCCAGCAGGGTGAAATTTTTTGAAGTCAAGTTTACCAAATTTTTTATACTCCATCGAAGCAATAGCAAGTGCATCACCCAAACTTAGTTGTGCCACAGTACTAGAGGTAGGCACTATTCCATATCCAGATTCTAAAACTTCTGGAATAAATAATTTTATATCTGCAGCTTTATAAAGTGTAGAATTTTTTTTTGAGACTATTCCAATTGTTAAAATTTTATTTCTATTAGTGTATTGAATAATATTCTTCAGTTCTTCAGAATTTCCAGAGTAACTTATCAAAATCAAAATATCTTTTTTGGAAATGCTACCAAGATCGCCATGTGAACAATCACTAGCAGACAGAGTGTATGATGGACTACCAACCGAGGATAGTGTTGCAGCAATCTTGCTTGCAATTAATCCACTTTTTCCAACACCACATAAAATTATTTTTGATTGACATCTTGCAATTGAAACTACAGCATCATTAAATGAATTATTAATTGATTTTTTTAATTTTTTTAGAGCTTTTATCTCTAGGTCAATTACAGTTTTTGCAACTTTTTTATAATCTTTTTTTTTCATTTAATGGGACCATATATCGTCTTTAAATAAAGCTAAATCGAGATCAACTCTGGTTTTTAAGAATTTTAAACAATCATTATATAAATTTATTCTTTTTTCTCTTACAAGAATTTTATTTAGCTCTTCATGAATTTTGTGCAAATAAATAACATCGTTTGCACAATATTTAAGTTGAGCTGTTGATAATTCACCTCCAAAATCTGAACTTTGAAATTGTTTACTCACATCAATATTAATAAATTCTTTAATCAAAGTCTTAAGAGAATGACTATCTGAATAAGATCTGGCTAATTTTGAGGCAATCTTAGTATCTAGAATATTTTTAGTTTCTGTTTTTAAATAGTATTTTATGTGAGCCATATCAGCTCTGCCATAATGAAATATTTTTGTTACTTTTTCATCAGAAAGAATTTTATTCAAATTTGGAGCATTATAATTTGATCTATCCAACTGAACAATATGAGCATCTGAATTTCCACTAGATATCTGGATAAGACATAAAGGATCTCGCTTGACATTCAGCCCCATAAACTCTCCATCGACTGCTATAATATTGCCTAAATCTAAATCTTCTGGTAGATCATCTTTGTGAACTTTAATATCAATAGTCATTTTTAATTATATATATATGAAAGAGAAAAATTGTCTAATTTTTGGAGGCAGTGGTCAAATAGGTAGCCATTTAATCAGAAAGCTTACTAAAAATAATTATAAGGTTACTGTAGTCACTAGAAACCTTCATCAAAAGGGATACGTAATAAAAACCCAAGCCAATGCAGGCTATATAGATATAGTTGAGGCTAATATCTTTGATGAGATAAAGATTAGAAAACTTTTTGCTAAAACTAATATTTGTATCAACTTAATTGGGATTTTGTATGAAAGTGGTAAAGGAAATACTTTTAAGAATATTCACACTATTTTTCCATCTATTTTAGCAAAACTATGTAAAGAATATAAAGTGCAACAGTTTATTCATTTATCAGCGTTAGGTATTAACAGTGCTACAGATTCAAACTATGCAAAAAGCAAACTAGAGGGTGAGATTAGCATTCAAAAAAATTTTCCACTAGCTACAATTTTAAGGCCATCAGTAGTTTATTCTGTTGATGATAACTTTACTACAAATTTTATGACCATGCTAAATAGACTTCCATTTTTTCCACTTTATTATAATGGTGATACTAAATTTACTCCAATTCATTGCTCTGATTTAACAGACACCATATATCATGTTATTTCTAAAAATATATATTCTAAAATAATCGAGTGTGTAGGACCTGAAATCATTTCTTTAAAGGAAATTTTAAAAAAATTATTAAAGCTAATTAACAAGAATAGATTATTAATTCCTCTACCTTTTTTTGTTGCAAATATATCAGCAAAATTATTTCAATTGTTTCCAAAACCACTATTAACAGAAGATCAACTAACCTTACTAAAGTATGATAATATTCCTTCAATGAAATACCAAACCAATTTTGATATAGGAGTGCCAAGCACAAGGCTATTTGATCAAGAGGTTGAAAAATATTGTTATATGTGGAGAGAGGGTGGTCAGTTTTCTACTAAAAAATATAATCCCACTAATACTTAATAGAATTTTTTGAACTAAAATTGTATAATGATTTTATGATTATTAATATTATTTATATTCTAATTTTTTTAATTTTTTCTCTTTTAATATATTTAATTTTTAAGTCTATCATGAGAGGTATTGAAGGGAAAAATAAAAACAAAAAAAAATAGTTTTAAAAAAACTGTAATTAGGCAGTATTAGCTTTTTTATCAATATACTGTGGCACTTCTTCTTCTTTATCAGTAGTAGGTTCCTCTTTTTTCCCTTTTGGCTGATAAGCATATAATAAATGAAGCTTGCAATATGAAAAATCCTTTAAAGAAGATCTTCCACAAAAATAAAATGAGGATTCTTCTGGATGTCCAATAGGCCATTTGCAAGAGCTTTCATCTAGTTCTTCCAATTTTTTAGGATTCTCTGGTTCAAAATCTTTTTCAATAAGCAAAGATTTAAATTTACTCTTTCTTCCCTGTTTTTGTTTAGAATTATTCTCCTCAGAGCTACTGTCAAAACTTTGACTTGTTGAAGTATTTCTAGTTTTAATTTTTGATGATAGGTTTAATCTATGAGCTTTTCCAATTACTGCATTTCTACTAATCCCACCAATTATTTCAGCAATTTGACTGGCTGTGTTTCCCTTGCCCCAAAGTTCTTTTAATTTACCAACTTTTTCATCGTTCCAGCTCATAATCTATATTTAGTATGTTAATTAATTTTAATAACTATATACAGATCACACAGGATTGAAAAAAAAACAATAGATATTTTTGTTTTGTACACAAATCTTTCAAAATTTATATATGATTACTTATGGTTGAATTGAATAAGAAATATCAAATAAATGTAAAAAAATTTGGTTTCATAAACTGGATTGGTTTTAAAAGTTTATGGCTTAAGGAATGCAATAGGTTTATGGCAGTTTGGCAACAAACATTACTATCTCCACTTGTATCAAGTTTGTTATTTTTATCAGTTTTATCTCTAGCTTTGGGTAATAATAGAGGAGATGTACTTGGTTATTCTTTTATAAGTTTTTTGGCACCAGGCTTAATAGCGATGAGTATTTTAACCCAATCATTTAGTCATTCAGTTTCATCATTAATGATTGGAAAGATTCAGGGAAATATTGTTGATATGCTATATGCACCTTTATCAGCGCTAGAGGTTTCAATGGCAATAATATTAGCAGCCCTTACAAGAAGTTTTTTAATTGCAATAATTTCAATAGGTGTCTTCTCTTTAATAGTTGAGTTACCAATAAATAACATTTTATTTATTTTTATTTTTGGTTTTTTAAGTGCTTTTATCTTGGGATGTTTAGGATTTATTGCTGGTCTATGGGCTGAAAAATTTGATCATACAGCAACTGTCACAAATTTTGTTATTACTCCATTAAGTTTTTTATCTGGTGTATTTTATTCCATAGACAAACTTCCTAATTTTTTTCAAACTATTAGTCATATTAATCCATTCTTTTATATGATTGATGGATTTAGATACGGTTTTTTAGGGAAATCAGATGGTTCAATAACCATAGGATTAATTTATTTAACAATTTTAAGTATTGTAATGTGGTATGTGGCTTTTTTTCTTTACAAAAAAGGTTATAAAATTAAGTCTTAAATCATGAGTGCTTTAGCAAAAAATTACAATAGAAGAAAAATTTCGTTTAATTATGGAAAAGGAAGCTTTCTTTATTCAACTAATGGAAAAAAATATTTAGATTTTGTCCAAGGGATTGCGGTTAACTCTTTAGGACATGCTAATCCACACTTAATAAAAGCAATTAATAAACAAGCTAAAAAACTTTGGCATGTATCTAATGCATTCATAATTCCAGAAGGTGAAAAATTGGCTACAAGATTAGCTAAAAAAACTTTTGCTGATTTTATTATCTTTCAAAATAGTGGAGCAGAAGCAACAGAAGCAGCAATTAAAGTTGCTAGAAGATATTTCTATTCAATAGGAAAGCCAAATAAAAATAGAATTCTTTGTATAAAAAATTCATTTCACGGAAGAACATTGGCCACAATTTATGCCAGTGGATCAAAAAAAATGACAGAAGGTTTTGGACCAAAGGTTGATGGATTTGATCACTTCGAATTTGGAGATCATAAGTCACTAAAGAAATCCATAACGAGCAGAACAGCTGCAATCATGGTAGAAACTGTTATGGGGGAAGGTGGAATTAAAGTTATTCCAGATTGGTGTTTAAAAGGACTAAGAAAAATATGTAATGAGAAAAAAGTTTTATTAATTTTGGATGAAGTTCAATGTGGAATAGGTAGATCAGGTAATTTTTTTGCCTTTGAAAGCTCAAAAATTAAACCTGATATTGTACCAATAGCAAAAGGAATTGGAGGTGGTTTTCCACTTGGAGCGGTTTTAATGAATAAAAGAGTAGCATCTGGAATGACAGCAGGAACTCATGGCTCAACATTCGGTGGAAATCCATTAGCAATGTCTGTTGGAAATGCAGTTTTAGATAAAATATTTAAAAAAGGATTTCTTACTAATGTTAAAAAGTTATCAAAATATTTTCACTCTGAGTTGAACAAATTAAAAAAAGACTTTCCAAAGTTAATTAAAGAGGTGAGAGGTGTTGGTTTATTGATCGGATTACAGTTGCACAACGATCAAACAAAATTTATTCAAAAATTAATGGACAATAAATTATTGACAATTAGAGCTGCAGAAAACGTGATAAGAATACTGCCTCCACTTAATGTTAAAAAACAAGAAATAGATATGGCTATAAAAATTATCAAAAAAGTTTGCTTAATCGAGAAATAAAAATGAATCATTTTATTGCACTTAAAGACATACCCGCTTCAGACCTTAGAAAAATTGTAACTGATGCAAAAAAAAGAAAAGATAAAAGAAAGAAATTTAGTACACTTGATGTCGATAAAGATTACCCCTTAAAGGGAAAATTACTTATTCAAATGTTTGAAAAATCAAGCCTCAGAACAAGACTAAGCTTTTACCTCGCAATAAAACAATTAGGAGGTGGAACTATAACACTTAGAGCAAATGAGCTACATCTTGGAAAAGGAGGTGAAAGTTTAGCTGATACAGCAAGAATTTTATCAACTTATGGTGATGGTTTTATGTTGAGAACTGATAGTGATAAAAAAATAGAGGAATTTAGTAAATATTTAACAATACCTGTTATAAACGGGTTGAGTCCATCTTCACATCCAACACAAGTTTTATCAGACATTTTCACAGTAGAAGAGATTAAAAATATGCCTATTTCAAAATTAAATATCTGCTGGATTGGAGATTCAAATAATGTTCTTAACAGTTTGATTGCAGCATCAGTTAAGTTTTCTTTTAAATTAAATATTGGTTGTCCTAAAAATTATGAGCCTAAAAAATTTGTAGTTGATTGGGTAAAGAAAAATAAAAGAAAAATTAATATTTATAATGATGCTAAAAAAGCAGTTAAAAATGCAGATGTTATTTTTTCAGACAAGGTTATTTCTTTAAATGATAAGGTTAATAAAAGTAAAAAAATTAAAGATTTTAAGAATTTTCAAATTAATTCTAAATTAATGAACTTGGCTAAAAAAGATGTAACTTTCTTGCACTGCCTACCAAGAGGCACTGAAGTATCGAGTGAGGTTTTTTTAGGAAAGAATTCTAAAGTTTGGTTGCAAGCTCTAAATAGAGTGCACGTTCAAAAAAGTATTTTATTGTATTGTTTTGGAAAACTAAGGTAGTTGTTTGGGACTATCACTTTTTTGATTTAAATATTTAATTACAGAAGCTCTATCTTTTTCTTTTCTTAAACCAGCATAAGACATTTTAGTTCCTTTTAAATAACTAGCAGGTTTTTGTAAAAACCCATTCAATTCTTCAAAAGTCCATTCTTTACCGTATGAGGCTAAAGCTTTAGAGTATTTGTAGTCATTCACTCCACCAACTGCTCTACCAACAACATTATATAATGCTGGGCCAATCTTATTTTTTCCACCTTTATTTATCGAGTGACATGCTGCACATTTTTTAAAAATTTTTTCTCCACTCGCCACATCACCTAATGCCATAATTGCAGCAATATCTATTTTTTCCACCAATTCAACTGCCTGGGTTGTGCCTGAGGTTAATTGGCTTTCAACTTCAACCTGATATCCAGGGTTTTTTGGTTTCTTCACATGAAAAACACCATCTGCAATCTTCCCTAAACCGATTACAAGTAGTGCAACCATCAAAACTGCAGCAATAATTTTATTTAGTTCGAACGAATCCATTTAATTATAATTATTTTGGACATATAACATGATAATTAAAAAATACTTAATTTTTTATTTTGTAATTTAGCGTCTGTTAGACGCATAAAGTTGATAATTTTATAATGAAAAAAACACTAATATTAATACCGTCAAGAATGGCCGCAACTAGGTTGCCTGGCAAGCCACTTCTAAAAATTAATAATTTGTCAATTATTTCGCATGTTTTTAAAAGAGCAGAAGAAGCAAATATTGGTGAAGTAGTAGTGGCAACCGACAATCAGGAAATACTAAAAGATGTTCTTAAGAATGGAGGCAGAGCAATTTTAACAAATAAAAATCATAAAACAGGTACAGATAGAATTTACGAAGCTTACGAAAAACTTAATATAAAAAATATAGATTACATATTAAATTTACAAGGAGATGAACCTGATATTAATAAAGATGACATTATTAACTTAAATAATTTTATGATTAATCAAGATGCAGAGCTTGGAACATTGGCAGCAAAAATTGAAGATGATACAATACTTAATAATAGAAATGTAGTTAAGGTTGTTACAGATAAAAAGTTAGCTAAAAATAATTTTCCGATAGCACTAAATTTTACTAGAGACAATTTATCAAAAGATTATCAAAATAATTATCACCATATTGGAATATATTCTTATAAAACCAATATATTAAAAAAGTTTATTAGCTTAGATCAAACCATTAATGAAAAAGAAAATAAATTAGAACAATTAAGAGCTTTAGATAATAAGTTAAAAATCAACGTAGCTCTTGCAGGGACTTCTCCCATAGGTGTTGATACTCAAGAAGATTATCTAGCTATAAAAAAAATTATGGAATATAAAATATAAAATGAGCAAAATTTATATTCAAGGAACTTTTGGAGCATATTCACATCTAGCAGCACTTGAAGTTGATCCTAATGCTGAAGTTATTCCATGTAAAACTTTTGATGAATGTTTTAAAAAAACATCCTCAGAAAAAAATTCTCGAATGGTAATACCTGAGTCAAATCGTATTACAGGAAATATTGGAATAGAATATCTAATTTTTAAACACAGATTGAATATTTATGCAGAACACTTTCAAAAAATTGAACATAATTTGTTAGGACAACCAGGTGCTAACTTGAATGATATAAAAGATGTATTTTCTCACACACAAGGTTTGTCTCAATGTTCAAATTTTATTAAAAAAAATAATTTAGTTGAACACATTCGAGCTGATACAGCTGGTTCAGCAGAAGCAATTTCAAAAAAAAAGATTAAAAGTGAAGCAGCAATTGCCTCATCGTTAAGTGCAAAAATTTACAAACTTCAAATACTTGCACCCAACATTGAAAATGAAAAAGGTAACGCAACTCGATTTTTAGTTATGGGCAAAGAGATTTATCAACCAAATTTTGGAGATAAAAGATATATAACTTCTTTTTTATTTAAATTAAAAAGTAAGCCTGCTGCACTTTATCAATCTCTAGGAGGATTTGCGATTAATGGTGTAAATCTAACAAAACTTCAGAGCTATCCGGAACAAAATTCATTTGAATCATATTTTTTCTTATGTGATCTAGATGGCCATATAGAAGATCCAAAAGTTCAAAAATCCTTAGAAGAATTAGGACTTCATTGTCAAGATTTTCACGTGTTGGGTGTTTTTGAAGCTGATAAATTTAGAGAAAAATAATTCAGAAACTTTTCTTGTAGATTAGAAAACATTACTGTTATAATAGTTCTGGAGGCTAGAGGTGAATGCTGCTTGAACCCGACCAGATCTTAACGGAAGCAATCGTAAAGACAGTTTTTCAGGTTCTAGTCTCCTTATAAAAATGAATAAAAATACAAAAGTTTTAGCTTTAAAATACAGACCTCAGACATTTGATGATCTTATAGGTCAAAATGTTGTTGCTGAAACAATATCTAATTCAATTAAAGCAAATAAAGTCCCTAATGCCTATCTTTTTACTGGAATTAGAGGAATTGGAAAAACTACTACAGCAAGAATAGTAGCAAAATCTTTAAATTGCTCCAATGGTATCGATAAACTTTGTAAAGATGATCTTTGTGAAAATTGTACAGCTATTTCGAATTCAAATCATATTGATGTATTAGAAATGGATGCAGCGAGTAAAACTGGTGTTGACGACGTAAGAGATCTTATTGAATTTTCTAGATATGGCCCAACTACAGCTAAATATAAAATATTTATTATTGATGAAGTTCATATGCTTAGTAAACAGGCGTTTAATGCATTGTTAAAAACTTTAGAGGAACCACCTGAGTATTTAAAATTTATTTTTGCAACTACAGAAATAAAAAAAATTCCAATTACTGTAGTTTCTCGTTGTCAAAGATTTGATTTATCTAGAATTAAGTCTTTAGAATTACTTGATTTTATAAAAAAGATTAAAGATAAGGAGAATGGCAATGTATCTGATGATGCACTTAAGTTAATTATAAAGATTTCAGAAGGATCTGTTAGAGACGCTTTATCATTACTTGATAGAGCATTGCTTACATTAGATAAAGAAAAGACGCTAGATTTAGCTTCTGCACAAAAAATATTTGGTTATTTTGATAAATCTCAATTAATTAGTTTATTTGATCTTATTTTTGAAGGTAAAGAAACAGAAGTTTTAAAAACTTATAGAAAAATTTACAATCAAGGAGTTGAGCCTAAAATTTTTATAAATGATTTTTTAGAGCTTTTATATTATTTTAAAAATATTGAGTCATTAAATATTGATGGTACAAATTTTTCATTAAATGATGAGGAATTTGATAGAATTAAGAAAATTTCTGAAAAGGTTAACAATAAAACTTTAATATTATTTTGGCAGTTTACTATTAAGGCATTAGAGGAGTTTGATATTGTTTCTAATCAACATTTATCAATGGAAATGTTCTTGATTAGATTGATTCATTTAAAAGATATTACGAACACTTCAGATACAAACTATGAAAACTCACACCTGACAAATGAAGAGATTAACCAAACATCCCTTTCACAAAAAAAAGATGGTGATGATTTGTTTGGAATAAAAGATAAGGCTGAAACAATTGGTCAAATGAAAAATATTGCTCAAGAGGAAGATATAACATTGAAAGATGATAAGGAATTTGAAACACAGATTAGTCCAATAAGTTCTTTTGATGATTTATTAAAAATATGCTCTTCTAAAAAAGAAATTAAATTAAAATATCAGTTAGAAAAAAATGTAAATCTTGTTAGTTTTGAAGATCAAAGAATCGAAATTTCATTTAATGAAGATTTAGATAAAGACTTCATCAAGGATTTATCTTTAAAACTTTATGAATGGACAAATAATAGGTGGATAATAACACTAAGTAAAACTAAAGGTCAGCCATCTAAAAAACAAATAGAAGCAAACTTAAGAAAGGAATTGCTAGAAAATACAAAAAATTCCTCAATTTATAAAAGTATTTTAAAAAGTTTTCCAGATGCTGAACTAGTTGATGTTAAAATTAATGTGAAAGAAGTTAAAAATGACTGATTTTACAAAAATTTTAGATAAAGCCAAAGAATTAGAATCTAAAATGAAAGAAAGTCAGGAAAAGATTAAAAATATTCAGGTTACGGGAACATCAGGCTCCAACTCTATAAAAGTTACACTAAATGGTGATAACGAAATGATTAAGATAAGTTTATCAGATGCGGTAATAAAAGAAGACAAGGTGATAATAGAGGACCTAATAGTGGCAGCTCATAATAATGCAAAATCTGAACTAAAATCAAAAACAACTGAAGAAATTTCAAAGTCTACAAGTGGGCTTGGTATTCCTGGTTTTAAATGGCCACTTTAATCAGATGCAAAATATTAATGAAATAGAAGAATTAATAAAATTAATTGCTAAGCTTCCAGGACTAGGCCCAAAGTCTGCCAAAAGAATTGTATTGAAACTTATTAACAATAGGGATGAATTAGTTAAGCCGATGGCTAATATTTTAGCTCAAGTTTATAAAAATGTTATTAGGTGTCAATCTTGTGGTACTTTAAAATCTAATTCTTTAGGCTGTAATAATTGTGAAAATACAAAAGAAAAATACAATAAAATATGTGTTGTTGAAGATATAGCAGACCAGTGGTCTATAGAAAATTCAAATATTTATAAAGGATACTTTCATATATTAGGTGGAACAATTTCATCTGCTGGTCAAAGGAAAGAGGATCTCTTAATTAATTCACTAGTTGAGAGAGTTGTTAGAGAAAATATTGAAGAGGTTATTTTAGCAACAAGTGCAACTGTTGAAGGCCAAACTACAGCCTATTATATTCAAGATAGTCTTAAAAAAACAAGCGCAAAAATCTCAAAACTTGCGCAAGGCTTACCTGTTGGTGGTGAAATAGAAAGTCTTGACGATGGGACTTTATATTCAGCTTTTAAAAATAGAACTGGAATTAAAACTAATTCTGACTAGATTTTTTTAGCAATCTATTAAAATGTAATAATGGCTCTGTATAACCAGAGGGTTGTTCTTTACCTTTAAAGATTAAATCACAAGCCGTCTTGAAAGCAATTGATTGTTCAAAATTTTCAGACATCATCTCGTAGCTTCCTCTTCCAGAACGAGAATAAGCGCCATCATTTTTATTTTGATCATCAACAATTTTTGCCATTTTTTTCATTATTTCCATAACTTGTGATTTTGTACAAATATCATGGTGTATCCAATTGGCAATATGCTGAGATGAAATTCTTAAAGTAGCTCTATCTTCCATTAAACCAATATTATTAATATCAGGTACTTTTGAACAGCCAACTCCATGATCTATCCATCTTACAACATACCCTAAGAGAGTTTGTGCAGAATTAGAAATTTCAGAATTAATTTCTTCCATTGACCAGTTAGGTCTATTTGCAATTGGTAACGTTAATAAATCATCAAGTTTTGCCGAATCTCTTCTTTGAATTTCTTTTTGTTTATCAAATATATTAACTTCATGATAATGAAGGGAGTGAAGTGCAGCAGCAGTTGGTGACGGCACCCAAGCACAATTTGCTCCAGCTCTTAGGTGACTAGTTTTTTGTTCCATCATTTCAGTCATTTTATCAGGCATCGCCCACATTCCTTTGCCAATTTGAGCTTTACCGGAAAAACCACATTGAAGACCAATATCAACATTATTATTTTCATATGCAGTAATCCATTTAGAGGACTTCATGTCTCCTTTTTTAATCATTGGACCAGCCTCCATTGAAGTATGTATTTCGTCTCCAGTACGATCCAAAAATCCTGTATTAATAAAAAATACTCTATTTTCTAATGTCCTAATACATTCTTTTAAATTTGAAGAAGTTCTTCGTTCCTCATCCATTATTCCAATTTTACAGGTATATTTTTCTAGCTCCAAAACTTCTTCGACTCTAGAAAAAATTAAATCAGTAAATGTAGTTTCATCTGGTCCATGCATTTTTGGTTTAACAATATAAATTGATCCAGTTCTAGAATTTCCCTTCTTCTTCAAGTCATGAAGACATGCGGCAGACGTAATAAATGCATCCATTATCCCCTCAGGTATTTGAGAGCCATCTTTTAAAATAATCGCAGAGTTAGTCATTAGATGGCCTACATTTCTTATTAATAATAAACTTCTTCCATGTAGCTTTAACCCCATGCCATCTTTAGAAATATAACTTCTGTTAGGATTTAATTTACGCTCAAAAATTTTACCATTTTTTTCAAATTTAGACTTTAAATCACCTTTCATAAGACCAAGCCAATTACGATAACAAATAACTTTATCTTCAGAGTCAACTGCTGCAACGCTATCTTCATTGTCACATATAGTTGAAACTGCAGCTTCAACAATAATGTCACTTATACCAGCAGGATCTTGTACTGCACTAAATGCTTTTGGGTTTATTATTATTTCTATATGTAAATTATTATTCTTAAGAATGATGGCGCTAGGATTGTCTGCTTCACCTCTATGACCTATAAATTTATTCTTATCTTTTAATTTTGTTTTTTGTTTATCTTTACAAATGATAAGTGAACCATCTTCTATTTTAAAAGTAGTTATATTTGCCCATCCAAGAATTATGTTCTCTAAAGGAAAATATCTTTCTAAAAAGTTTCTTCCATATCTTATGACCATTTCACCTCTTAAGGGATCATATCTCTGTGCAGTACTATCTTCAGATTGTTCAATTACATCTGTACCATATAAACTATCATATAAACTCATCCATCTTGCATTAGCTGCATTAAGTGCATACCTTTCATTCATAATGGGAACGACTAATTGTGGTCCAGCAATACTAGCTATCTCTTCGTCAATATTTTTTGTTTTAATCTTAAAATCAGGACCAACTTCTTTTAAGTAGCCAATTTCCTGTAAAAATTTTTTGTATTTTTCTGGATTAATTTCATTACCTCTATTGGCAATATGCCAATCATCCATCTTTTTTTGTAAAGCTCCTCTTATCTCTAAAAGTTTTTTATTTTTTGGAGCTAATTCATGAACTACTTTATCGAAACCTTTCCAAAATTTTTCTGAAGAGATATTTGTATTTTTAAGTAATTCATTGTTCACAAAGTCAAACAATTTATTAGAAACTGATAGATTATATATTTTTGTATATTGTTCTTTCATAGCACTCATTTTACCCCATCTGTATGTTTGCCTGAGAGTTTTTGCTCCATCGGCGAGATTAAATCTCTTTCCAGAGTGTTATGTTTATTATCGGTCCTTTTGCCTGAGAGTTTCCGGGGTGGTTGCTCCTTCGGCGCTAATATATTTAGTCTCTCCCGATAAGAGTGAAGATTACTTGTTAATACTATTAAGTCAAATATTAATTATTTAAAACATTTTATTGCCTTTTTTGTGAATTAATTAATAATTAAAACTATTCTTATGAAAAATTATTTAAATTTCGAAACTGATATTAAAAATTTAGAAGCTGAAATAGAAAAACTAAAAGATCCATACAATCAGGATGGACTTTCAGAGGTAGATACAAAAAAAATTTCTGAATCTCAAGAAGAGATAGATAACAAGCTAAAAGAAATTTATTCTAACCTTGACCCATGGCAAACAACGTTAGTCGCAAGACATGAAGATAGACCTAAAGCTAAGTTTTTTATAGACAATTTATTTGAAGATTTTATTCCACTGTCTGGAGATAGGTTTTATGGAGAAGATAAATCTGTTCTAGCTGGGTTTGCAAAATTTAATGAAAAATCAATTTTAGTTATAGGTCAAGAAAAGGGTGATAGCCTCGAAACTAGAATTGAAAGAAATTTTGGGATGATGAGACCCGAGGGTTATAGAAAAACTATTAGATTGATGAAACTCGCTAATAAATTTAATATTCCAGTAATTTCTTTTATAGATACCCCAGGTGCATACCCAGGCGTTGGCGCCGAGGAAAGAGGTCAAGCTGAAGCAATTGCAAAATCAATAGAATGTTGCATGTCATTAAGTGTTCCAACCTTAGCAATTGTTATTGGAGAAGGTGGCTCTGGTGGAGCAATAGCATTAGCATCATCCAATAAAGTTGTTATGTTAGAAAATGCAATTTACTCTGTAATTTCTCCTGAAGGATGTGCAACAATCTTATGGAGAGATCCAAAAAGAACACTTGATGCTGCAAAAGCAATGAAATTATCCTCAAAAAATCTTCTAGAATTAAAAGTAATTGATGAGATTATTCCAGAACCAATTGGTGGAGCTCATAGAGATAGAGATTTAATTTTAGTAAACATAAGAAAATCTATTGAAAGCAACCTAAATGAATTCTCCAATATGAGTAGAGACGAAGTTTTGAATCATAGAAAAAATAAATTTCTAACTATTGGAAGATCAAAAGGATTTATTAGTCAATTAGATGACTTGAGTGCACTAAGTATGAAAAAAAATAAGGTTAATGAGTTTATTGAAAGCTTTTTTAAATCAAAAATCAATTTAGGAGCTTCTCTCATAGCGTTGGTTTTGCTAAGTTATTTAATATTTTTTTTATAGAGCTCCACAGCATTTTTTATATTTCTTACCAGATCCACAAAAGCAAGGTTCATTTCTACTCATTTTTTTCCCAATATATTTTGGATCAATCACAGGTGGTTTATAAACCTCTTTTTCTTGAGGAGCCTCTTGAACTATTTTTAAATTAATTAAAATTGTTACAAAGTCAATTTTTAGTTTATTTAATAAATTTTCAAAAAGATGAAAGGCTTCTTTTTTATACTCAACTAATGGATCTCTTTGACCATAAGATCTAAGTCCAATAACTTGTCTTAATTGTTCAAGGTATTGTATATGAGACTTCCAGTTTAAATCAATACTTTGAAGAAAAATTCTTTTTTCAACTTCTCTTGCCTTTTCTTCACCGAGCATTTTAATTCTCTCATTTCTTGATTCTAAAAATTTAGATTTAACTTTTTCTTTAAAGTCTTGGTCTTTTAAGTTAGTTAAATTTGCAAACTCACTTTCATCTACACTTTTTCCAAGTAAAATTTTTAATTGATTACTAAATTCATTATTTTTAATTTTTGATAACTTTTGAGCTTTCAAGCTAACTAGATGACCTATAATTTCTGATAAAAATTCATTAGAATAATCAAAAACTTTTTCACTATTCATTACAGCGTTTCTTTGAGAAAATATTACATGCCTTTGATCATTTAAAACATCATCAAATTTAAGTAAATTTTTTCTTATATCAAAGTTTCTTGCCTCAACTTTTTGTTGAGCTCTTTCAAGGGCTTTATTAATCCAAGGATGATCAATACTTTCCCCATCTTTTAAGCCAAGTTTTTGTAAGATGTTATTCATAGACTCTGAGCCAAAAATTCTCATCAAATCATCCTCTAAACTAACATAAAAGATTGAACTTCCTTCATCACCTTGACGTCCAGCCCTTCCTCTTGCTTGGTTGTCAACTCTTCTAGATTCCATTCGTTCAGTACCAATCACATACAATCCACCCAATGATTTTATCTTATTCTTGTTTACTAAAAGTTCTTCATCAGGCTGACTTCCTTTTTTTCCACCTAGCTGAATATCAACTCCTCTTCCTGAAATACTTGTAGTAATTATAACTGAGTTCTTTTTTCCTGCATTTGCAATGATTTCAGCTTCATTTTCATGATTTTTTGCATTTAAAACAACATGTTTTATTTTCTCTTCATTTAGTAATTTTGAATAAATTTCAGATTTATTAATACTTGAAGTAAAAACTAAAATTGGCTGATTTTGTTTGTGGCATTCAATAACTTTTTTGATGATAGCTTTATTTTTTTCTATTTCCGTTCTAAAAATTTGATCATTCCAATCTTTTCTAATCATATTTTTATTAGTAGGAATGATAACAACAATTAAATTATATATTTCATAAAATTCTTGAGATTCTGTTGCGGCAGTTCCAGTACATCCAGAAATTTTATCGTAAAGTTTGAAGTAATTTTGATAAGTTATAGATGCAAGTGTTTGATTTTCAGGTTGTACCTCTATTCTTTCTTTTGCTTCAAGAGCCTGGTGAAGACCATCTCCAAACCTTCTTCCTTCTAAGATTCTTCCAGTAAGTTCGTCGATAATTTTTAATGTTCCATCTTTGACTATGTAGTCTCTACCTTTTTCAAATAAATGATTAGCTTTTAATGACTGATTCACATGATGAACCAAACTCAAGTTTTCAGGATCATAAAAATTATTATTTTTTAAAATTCCTGCATTAGAAAACATTTCTTCCACATTATTTATTCCATCATTTGTAAGTAAAATATTTTTATCTTTTTCATCAATTTCATAATGTTTAGGTATTAGTCTTCTGGTTAACTTATCGATTGCAAGGTATTGTTCTGTTTTATCTTCGGCGGCTCCTGAGATTACCAATGGAGTTCTAGCCTCGTCTATTAAACAAGAATCTATTTCATCTACAATAGTGTAAACATGTCCCCTTTGAACCATTTGGTCATTAGAGTGTTTCATATTATCTCTTAAATAATCAAACCCTAGTTCACTGTTAGTTGCATATGTAATATCAAAATTATAATTTTGTTTTCTTTCAAAATCATCCTGACTATTATTTATATAACCAGAGGTTAATCCTAAAAATTTATAAATTTCTCCCATTTCTTGAGAATCTCTTTTAGCTAAGTAGTCATTAACAGTAACAATATGAACACCTTTACCGCGTAGAGCATTTAAGTAGGCTGCAAGACTTATGGTTAGAGTCTTACCTTCTCCAGTTTTCATTTCTGCAATTTTTCCCTGATGCAGAACGATACCTCCCACTATTTGAACATCGAAATGTCTTTCATTTCTAGTTCTTTTAGAAGCTTCTCTTACAAGCGCAAAAGCCTCGGGTAACAAGTCATTAATATTTTTGCCTTCATTGAGTTTTTTTTTAAGTTCTAATGTTTTTTTAGGAAAATCGTTATCTGAAATATCTTGAACGATACCCTCAAAAGAGTTAACTTTTTCAACAATCTTAGCGATTTTGTCTAACTCTTTTTGATTACTTGATTTAACGAATTTTGAGAAAAAATTTAAAGGATTAAGCATCTAGTTTTTTTGGTATATAATTAATTACAGCTTTTAATATAAGTATTAAATAAATAATTTAAATAGATGCCAATAAACCTAAAAAACTTTGAAAATTCTCTAAATTTAAAGTCAAAAATGGGCGACTTCCAAGATTTAGATCATATTGATGGATTATCAATATCTACTGTTTGTGCAAATTTATACAATAAACCAAGAGATGACCTGGTTATGTTTTATTTTAGAGATGGAGCAAATTATGCTTCTGTATACACGCAGTCAAAAATTATATCAGAAAATATTAAATGGAATTTAAATATAAAAAGTAAAAAGATAAAATCTCTAATTGTTAATACTAGAAATGCTAATTCCTTCACAGGTTCTGATGGTTACGAAGGTTTAAAAGAAATAGCCCAAGAGGTTTCAGCCCAACTATCAAAAAAACAAATTGATGATGAGGATAAACCAAAAAAAATATCAAGTAACGAAATTCTCTTCGGATGTACTGGAACTATTGGAGAAAAATATCCAACAGAAAAAATTAGAAATAGTATTCCAGAATTAATTAAAAAGATAAAATATACACAAAATAAGCCTATCTGGATGAAGGCTGCACTTGGTATGATGACAACTGATTTAAAACCAAAACTTGCAATGGAAGAGTGTGAGATTAGTAATAAAAAAATTAAAATTTATGGAGTGGCAAAAGGATCGGGAATGATTTTCCCTAATATGGCAACTACTCTAGGATATGTCTTCACAGACGCAGATCTCTCAAATGATATTTTGAATAAATTACTTAAAAAAAATATTGAAACTACCTTTAATGCAATCACATGTGATGGAGACACTAGTACCAATGATATGGTTTCAATTTTTTCAACGGGAAAAGTTAATAATTTAGAAATAAAAAATATTACTGATAAAAGAATTAAATCTTTTGATGAAGCTTTGCACTCAGTGCTATTGAATTTGTCAAAAAGAATAGTTGCCGATGGTGAAGGGGCCAGTAAGTTTATTACAATTAGTGTTACAAAATCAAAGACAGAGAATGATGCAAAAAAAATTGCTTTTTCAATTGCTAACTCGCCATTAGTCAAAACTGCAATTGCTGGGCATGATCCTAACTGGGGAAGAATCATAATGGCCATAGGTAAAACAGATGTTGATATTGAGGTGAATAAACTATCTATTAAACTTGGACCTATAAAAATCATAGAAAAGGGTCAATTATCAAAAACATACATTGAGAACGATGCGGCAGTATATATGAGAGAAGAGACTAAAATTGACATATCTGTTGATCTCAACCTAGGGAAAAAAAATTTTACAGCATACACTATGGATCTAACTCAAAAATATATAGAGATTAATGCTGATTATAGAAGTTAATAGAACATTGAAATAAGTTTATTTATCATTAACTTATATATCATGATTAAATACAGGCTTGTTTGTAAAAATTGCGAGACTACATTTGATAGTTGGTTTGCTTCATCTAAAGAATATGAGAGGTTAAAAAAAAAAGATTTTCTTAACTGTCATATTTGTAATTCATTTGATGTAGAAAAAACCTTAATGTCACCAAATGTATTTAGCTCAAAAAATGACTCTAAAAATGCCCATCAAATAAAAAAATACAAACAAACAAAAGAAATAATATTAAAAAACCAAGAATTTATTAAAAAAAATTTTGAGAATGTAGGTAATAATTTTGCTTATGAGGCAAGATCTGCACATTATAAAAATAAAAAAATTTTAAAAGGGATTTATGGTACCGCAACAAAAAAAGATCTTAAAGAATTAAAAGAAGAAGGCATAAAGGTAGAAATAATACCCTGGATAGTAGATAGTACAAATTAATCTTTTTTTAATTTTAAAATATAATTAATAGAAGTGTCGTTACTAATTTTCCAACTATCATCTAATATATTAAACTTCATACCATTTAATTTTTTTAAAGATAAATTATTTTTTTTTGAAATCCTTATTAAATCATCTGGCCTAACAAATTTTTCCCAGTCGTGAGTTCCTATAGGTAGCCATTTTAAGATATATTCAGCCCCTATGATGGCAAACGCATAAGATTTTAAAGTTTTATTTAAAGTTGCAACAAACATTATACCATTTTTTTTAAGCAGTTTAGCACTTGCTTTAATAAAAAAATCTATATTTTCAACGTGTTCCACTATTTCCATGTTTAAAATTACATCAAATTTAATATTTGTTTTTAATTTTTCTGGTGATGCAACTTTATAGTTTATTTTAAGTTTATTTTTTTTTGCGTGAAATTTTGCGACTTCTATATTTTTTGCTGAGGCATCTATTCCATATACATTTGCACCCAGTCTGCACATGGGCTCAGATAATAATCCTCCACCACAACCAATATCTAGTAAGTTAATTTTTTTTAAAGGTTTATCTGGAGATTTAATATGGAAATCATTAATTATATTTTCTTTAATATATTTAATTCTTATAGGATTAAAATTATGCAAAGGCTTAAATTTACCGTTAGGATTCCACCATTCTTCAGCAATTTTTGAAAATTTTTCAATTTCTTTTTTATTTATTGAATTCATAATAGATAACTTGTGGACATAACAATTAAGATGTAATTTATCAATATTAATTAAACAAAATTATCAATGAAAATTGTCGTATTAAAATTTGGTGGAACTTCTGTAGGAAATATAGATAGAATTAAGAATGTAGCTAGGATTATAGCCACTTATAAAAAGAAAAAATTAGGAGTAATTGTAGTTTCTTCTGCAATGAGTGGAATTACCAATCAATTGATTAAAAAAACTAAAGAGTTGAGTAAAAATTTTGATGCAGCTGAATATGATGTTTTACTATCTACTGGTGAACAAGCGGCGTGTGCATTAATTGCAGGAAGACTTAAACATCTTGGATTTAAGTCTAGATCTTGGATGTCTTGGCAAGTGCCAATTATTACCGAAGGTTCATATAGTTCATCCAGAATTCACAAGATTAATAAAAATAAAATATCTAGTTTTATAAAATCGGGTGGAATTCCAATTATCACTGGCTTTCAAGGAATTAATTCTGAAAATAGAGTTACAACATTAGGCAGGGGAGGAACTGACGCTTCAGCAATAATGTTAGCAAAATTTTTTAATGCAGATGCGTGTGATATTTATACAGATGTAGACGGTGTATACACTACTGATCCAAGAAATCATTTAAAAGCAAAAAAGATCGATAAAATTTCTTATGATGAAATGCTTGAAATGGCATCTCTAGGGGCGAAGGTAATGCAGCCAACATCAGTACAGGATGCAAAATTAAACAATATAAGCTTCTCTGTTAAATCTTCATTTTTAAAAAAGAAAGGAACTTTAATAACAGATAATAAAAAAGCTTTTAGTGATCAAATTATAACAGGAATTACGTCAACTAAAAATGATGCAAAAATTACAATGATTGGTGTTAAAGATAAGCCTGGTGTTGCAGCTTCTATCTTTAAACCATTGTCACTAAACCAAATAAATGTAGATATGGTTGTTCAAAATATTTCATCAAATAGTAATGAAACAGACTTAACGTTTACTATTAAATCAGAAGATTTAAAAAAAACCGAAAAAATCATAAGGCAAAATAAAAAAATTTCTTTTAGAAAATTTTTACATGACAGCGATGTTTCTAAAGTGTCAATTATAGGAGTTGGAATGATTACTACACCTGGGATTACCTATAGAATGTTTCAAGCACTTGCGTCAAAAAAAATCAATATTATGGTTATTTCAACTTCTGAAATAAAAATTTCAGTTTTAATATCTATCAAGCATGTAAAAAAAGCTATAGTAGCCCTTCATAAAGAATTTAAATTAGACTAAATAATGAGCTTAAGACCATTTAGAGATATTCACAGAAAAAAAACAAAAGTTATTAATGTGGGTGATGTAAAAATAGGAGGAGACAATTCTATTTCTGTGCAATCAATGACGAATACATTAACGACAGATATACAAGCAACTATTAGACAAATTAATGATATTCATGAAGAGGGAGCTGATCTTGTCAGGGTTTCTTGTCCAGACGAAGAATCCTCTTTAGCACTTAAAGAAATCACTAAAAATGTTTCTATTCCAATAATTGCTGATATTCACTTTCATTACAAAAGAGCTATTGAAGCTGCTGAAAATGGTGCGAAATGTTTAAGGATTAATCCAGGCAACATAGGTGACAAATCAAAAATACACGATGTATTAAGTGCAGCCAAAAATAATGACTGTTCGATAAGAATAGGTGTAAACGCAGGTTCTCTTGAAAAAGATATTTTAGAAAAATATAAAGAGCCGTGTCCCGAAGCTTTAGTTGAAAGTGCGCAAAGGAATATTAAAATTCTTGAAGACCAAAATTTTTTTAATTTTAAAATTAGTGTCAAGTCTTCAGATGTCTTTTTATCTATGTCTGCATACCGTCAACTTTCAAAAGTGACAGATTACCCTTTGCATTTAGGCATTACAGAAGCAGGAAGCTTTATTTCAGGAAGCATTAAATCTTCAATAGGCTTAGGATCACTTTTAATGGACGGAATAGGTGATACAATAAGAATTTCATTATCAGATGATCCTGTAAAAGAAGTTAGAATAGGCAATGAAATATTAAAATCACTTAATTTAAGGAATAGAGGTGTACGAATTATATCTTGCCCATCTTGTGCAAGACAAGCCTTCCAAGTAATTGATACTGTCAAAACATTAGAAGAAAAACTTTCTCATATTAAAACTCCTTTAACTTTATCAATTATTGGATGTGTAGTTAACGGGCCTGGAGAAGCAGCAATGACTGACATAGGCATCACAGGAGGTGGAAAAGGAAGTAATATGCTTTATTTATCTGGCATTCAAAGTGAAAAAGTTTTATCAGAAGACATAATATCAAAAGTTGTAAGTGAAGTAGAAAAAAAAGCTGCTGAACTAGATAAAAAATCATAATGATACCTTTAAAAACTATTCAAGAATTAATATCTAAACACTCTTTACTAGAGAAAGAACTGTCAGTTGGTGATGTAGATAAAAAATTTTTTGCTGAAAAATCAAAGGAATATTCAGATTTAAACGATGTAATTGATGATGCTAAAAAATATTTTTCATACGAAGGAGAAAAAAAAGATTTAGAAAAAATTTTAGAAGATCCAGATAGTGATGATGAGTTTAGGGTAATGGCTGATAATGAATTAAAAGATCTCAAGCTAGAAAATGAAAAAATAGAAAAAAAATTAAAATTATTTCTATT
Source organism: Candidatus Pelagibacter sp. Uisw_099_02 (assembly GCF_047727625.1). Lineage (GTDB taxonomy): Bacteria > Pseudomonadota > Alphaproteobacteria > Pelagibacterales > Pelagibacteraceae > Pelagibacter. The sequence goes on from NZ_CP159822.1 coordinate 111,505, forward strand.
ACCCAAAGATGATGCTGATAAAAAAAATGCAATTATAGAGATACGAGCAGGTACTGGAGGTTTAGAGGCAAGCTTATTTGCCTCAGATCTTTTCAAAATGTATGAAAAAGTTAGTCATCAAAAAAAATGGGAACTAGAATTAATAAGCATGTCCCAGAGTGAGGCTGGTGGACTTAAAGAAGTCATTGCATCAATTAGGGGAAAAAATATTTACTCAACTTTAAAATATGAAAGTGGAGTTCATCGTGTTCAGAGAGTTCCTGATACAGAAACACAGGGAAGGATTCACACATCTGCTGCAACTGTAGCTGTTCTGCCAGAAGCAGAGGAGGTTGACATAAAAATAAATGACTCAGATTTAAGAATTGATGTTTTTAGAGCAGGAGGTCCAGGAGGACAGTCTGTAAACACAACTGATAGTGCTGTAAGAATTACCCATATTCCAACTGGATTATCTGTATCTCAGCAAGATCAAAAATCACAACATAAAAATAAAGCAAAAGGAATGCTGATTTTAAGGTCACGACTTTATGAACTGGAAAGATCAAGAATAGAGGGTGAAAGATCACAAGATAGAAAAAGTAAAATAGGAACTGGAGATCGCTCTGAAAGAATTAGAACGTATAACTTTCCACAAGGAAGGGTGACAGATCATCGTATTAATTTAACGCTACATAAGCTTGAAGCTTTTTTAGAAGGTGAGGCGTTTGATGAAATGGTAGAAAGCTTAACGCTACAAGCTCAAGAAGAAAAATTGAGCAATCTTAATTAAAATGAATATAGTAAATGTTTTAAGTGAGGGAATAAACATCTTACAAGAGAATAAAATATCAAATCCCCAACTTGATTGTGAGATACTATTATCTAGCTCAATTAAAAGAGATAAAAAATATATAATTTTAAACCCTAAAGAACTTGTTAATTCAGAACAATTAACAAAATTTAAAAGTTTAATTGAAAGGAGAAAAAAGGGAGAACCAATAGCTTACTTAACGAACAAAAAACAGTTTTGGAAGGATGAATTTTTTGTCAATAAAGATGTACTAATTCCAAGGCCTGATACTGAATTAATAATAGAACAAGTTTTAAAAATTTACTCCAAAGACGAACAATTACAAGTTCTAGATATTGGAACTGGATCTGGGTGTATCCTTTTATCCATTTTAAAAGAGAGACATAATTTTTATGGAACTGGTATAGATATCTCTAAAAAAAGCATAAATATAAGCAAATTCAATGCAAAACAACTTAGCTTAGTGAATAGAGTAAAATTTTTTAATTCTAGTGTTGACAATTTTAGAATTGGGAAATATGATCTAATTGTTTCAAACCCTCCTTATATTGAATTGTTAAATTTAAAATATTTGGAAAAAGATGTTGCTAATTTTGAACCAAAGTTAGCTTTAAGTGGTGGGCTTGATGGGTTTTCAAAAATCAGAAAAGTTATTAATAAAACAAAAACTCTGATTAAGAAAAATGGTAAATTTATTTTAGAGATTGGATTTAATCAAAAAAATAAAGTTATAAAAATATTAAAAGAAGAGGGTTTTTACATAAATAACTCCATAAAAGATTATGGAAATAACGATCGCTGCATAGTCAGCACTAAAATTTAATTAAAAGATAAAAATATGGTGACATTTAGAAGTAATAACAACAATAATAGAAGACCTCCGTTCAGGAGCAATAATAATAGAAGACCTCCATTTAGAAGTAACAATGAAGGTTCAAAGTTTACTAATAATGATAATTTTCGAAGAAGCGTTCCAGGTAGAAATAATCATAATGCGGTAAAACTAATAGAAAAGTATAATGATTTAGCTAGAGAAGCCTTAGCAAATGAAGATAAGATTTTATCAGAAAACTATTTTCAGCATGCCGATCACTTTACCAGAGTTCAGAATGAGCAGGAAAGTATTAGGTTGGCAAGAGTTACTTCTTCTCCATCTACGACAGTAAAACCCGTTGAGGTTGAAGCCAATGAAAAAAAACCAACAATAATAGAAGCGGAAATAACAAAAAAAACTACTCCAGAATCATCAGTTAAAAAAGTTGTGAAAACTGTAGAAAAAAAAACTGCTGCAAGTTAATTTAAGCCAATAATTAATTCTGATTTTAAAACATCTAATTTAATTTTAGCTACTTCAAACTGTTTTCTTTCTTTATTTTTAAGAATTTTACCTGAGGGCAACTTTAATGTTTGTGAGTTAATTTTTTTTCCATTTTTAACTACCTCATAATGTAAATGTGGACCAGTAGATTTTCCTGTCGAGCCAACATACCCAATTATTTGCCCCTGCTTAACTCTTATCCCTTCTTTTATTCCAGCTGCAAAACTTTTCATGTGAGCATAAATTGTTTGATAAGTTGAATTGTGTTTTATTTTAATACAATTCCCACCACCACCACACCATCTGGCTCTTGTTATGATACCGCTACCAGACGCCATGATAGGAGTACCCATAGGTGCTGCAAAATCTGTTCCTTTATGCATTTTATTATAACCATCGATAGGATGTTTTCTCATTCCAAAAGCAGAGGAAAGTCTTGCTCCATTAATAGGTGTTTTCATTAATGCTTTTTTAACACTCCTGCCGTTTTCATCATAGTGTCCTTCACTTCCTTTTTTATCGAAATAATATAATGAGTTATTTGTTCCACTAAGTTTGAGATTTGCAAAAATAACATTTCCTGTTTCAAATATTTTGCCATTATCATCTTCAAACACTTCGTACATAATTTGAAAATTATCTTTTTTTCTAATATCTCTTTGAAAATCAACTTGAAAACCATAGATTCTTGCAAACTCTATAATTATATTTGGTTGAACATTTAGGTTAATCGCAGTTCCATATAAGCTTTGTGTAATCTTACCTTCTTTAAAAATAATTTTTTTATTTAAATTTGTAATAATTGTTTTTTTTTCAAAAAAATCTGTCTCTAGATTTCTAATTAATTGAATTTTTTCAGTTCTAGATATTGGAAATAAAAAAGAAATAATTTTTTTATTGTTTGATTGATCGATTGTAAACTTTATATCAAGATTGGTTTTAAGATTATTTAAATTATAATCTGAATTTATAATTTTTTTTATTTCTAAAATTTCTTCATTTGGAATAGAATAGTTATTTAATATTTTATCAAATGTTTCACCATTAGAAATTTTATGGTCTATACTTTTATATCTTGGCACTAAATGATTAAAAACTTGGTTAATACTTTTTTGAAAGTAGATATTATTTATTACTTCTTTATAATTTTTATTAATCGATATTTTTTTATTGTTGTAAAATGTGGTGCTAGTAATAGTAATTAATAGCAACAGTATGAGAAAAGAGATTTCGGCATTTTTCTTAATCAATTTTATTATTTTATTTGAAGTAAATATCATCTGGAATTTCCAATTATTAATTTAGTAATGCATAAAAATCAAAAAAAACCGTATATATATTGAGATATTTGTTCATTTATTTAAATGCTAAATGCTTGATTTACTTTTATTTTAGCTTATAAGCACCACACTTTCTCATTAAAATTATTGTTTAAACAATAGATTAGTGAGGATTATTGGGCGTTTTATAACCAATTAGCTATTTAAAAAGTAAAAATTTAAGAAGAGAAGTGTGGACGGTTAAGGTTACCAAAATTTGTCGTACACACTTCAAAATCGTATGGATTGTATTCTTACAATTTATATATGAAGCTAGTGTGCGCCGTTTTTTAACTTGAGAGTTTGATCATGGCTCAGAACGTACGCTGGCGGCACGCCTAACACATGCAAGTCGAACGAAGTAGCAATACTTAGTGGCAGACGGGTGAGTAACATGTGGGTATCTACCCTTTGGCCTGGAATAACACGAGGAAACTTGTGCTAATACCGGATAAGTCTTTACGGAGAAAGCTTTATGCACCATTGGATGAGCCCGCACTTGATTAGTTTGTTGGTAGGGTAATGGCCTACCAAGACTATGATCAATAGCTGATTTGAGAGGATGATCAGCCACATTGGGACTGAGACACGGCCCAAACTCCTACGGGAGGCAGCAGTGGGGAATCTTGCACAATGGAGGAAACTCTGATGCAGCGATGCCGCGTGAGTGAAGAAGGCCTTTGGGTTGTAAAGCTCTTTCGTCGGGGAAGAAAATGACTGTACCCGAATAAGAAGGTCCGGCTAACTTCGTGCCAGCAGCCGCGGTAATACGAAGGGACCTAGCGTAGTTCGGAATTACTGGGCTTAAAGAGTTCGTAGGTGGTTGAAAAAGTTGGTGGTGAAATCCCAGAGCTTAACTCTGGAACTGCCATCAAAACTTTTCAGCTAGAGTATGATAGAGGAAAGCAGAATTTCTAGTGTAGAGGTGAAATTCGTAGATATTAGAAAGAATACCAACTGCGAAGGCAGCTTTCTGGATCATTACTGACACTGAGGAACGAAAGCATGGGTAGCGAAGAGGATTAGATACCCTCGTAGTCCATGCCGTAAACGATGTGTGTTAGACGTTGGAAATTTATTTTCAGTGTCGCAGGGAAACCGATAAACACACCGCCTGGGGAGTACGACCGCAAGGTTAAAACTCAAATGAATTGACGGGGACCCGCACAAGTAGTGGAGCATGTGGTTTAATTCGAAGATACGCGCAGAACCTTACCAACACTTGACATGTTCGTCGCGACTCTAAGAGATTAGAGTTTTCGGTTCGGCCGGACGAAACACAGGTGCTGCATGGCTGTCGTCAGCTCGTGTCGTGAGATGTTGGGTTAAGTCCCGCAACGAGCGCAACCCTCACTTTTAGTTGCCATCATTAAGTTGGGCACTCTGAAAGAACTGCCAGTGATAAGCTGGAGGAAGGTGGGGATGACGTCAAGTCCTCATGGCCCTTACGTGTTGGGCTACACACGTGCTACAATGGCATCTACAACAGGAAGCAAAACGGCAACGTTAAGCAAATCCCGAAAAGATGCCTCAGTTCGGATTGCACTCTGCAACTCGAGTGCATGAAGCTGGAATTACTAGTAATCGTGGATCAGCGTGCCACGGTGAATGCGTTCCCGGGTCTTGTACACACCGCCCGTCACACCATGGGAGTTGGTTCTACCTTAAGGCAAGGTTTTAAACCCTTGACCACGGTATAGTCAGCGACTGGGGTGAAGTCGTAACAAGGTAGCCGTAGGGGAACCTGCGGCTGGATTACCTCCTTTCTAAGGATGAATGAAAGTAAAATTTCATTCTAAATAATATACATCGGTAATGTTGACCGTCCTCATTTCTCTTCTTAAAGTAATGTTTCCTTCTTGTAGGGCCGGTAGCTCAGTTGGTTAGAGCACACCGTTGATAACGGTGGGGTCGAAAGTTCGAGTCTTTCTCGGCCCACCAAAAACCTAAATGGGGGATTAGCTCATCTGGGAGAGCGCCTGATTTGCATTCAGGAGGTAGCAGGTTCGATCCCTGTATCCTCCACCAGGAAACATTTAGTTATTAAAACTGTAAATAAAAATAATTTATATCAATATCTATATCCGAACATTAAAAGTTATTATTTAATGTTCAAAATAAAAATTTGATCACAACATAGATTAATTTTCTTTAAAAAGAATTTTTTTCTGTGCATAAATCAAGCGTTTAAGGGCGTGTAGTGGATGCCTTGGCACTGAAAGCCGATGAAGGACGTGATATACTGCGATAAGTTTCGGGGAGCTGTATGTAAGCTTTGATCCGAAAATTTCCGAATGGGGAAACCCACCACTTTATGTGGTACTTTAAACTGAATACATAGGTTTAAAGAGACAACCTGGAGAACTGAAACATCTAAGTAACCAGAGGAAAAGAAATCAATTGAGATTCCGTTAGTAGTGGCGAGCGAACGCGGAGTAGGCCAGTAATTTTGTTAAAAAAATTTGAATAGTTTGGAAATGCTAACCATAGAGGGTGATAGTCCCGTATGAGTAATGTTTAACAAAATTCTTGAGTAAAGCGGGACACGAGAAATCCTGCTCGAATA